>CALJHI010000024.1 GCA_938075575.1 uncultured SAR86 cluster bacterium
GATATTAAAAATACATTTAAAAGCTTAATTATCATAGGTACTTGTTTTTTGCTTATTGCAAGCCAGCCTGACTTAGGCACCAGCCTTGTTGTTTCTATGGCAGGAGTTTATATCTTATTTTTTGCAGGACTTAGTTGGAAATTTATAGGCTCTTCATTCTTAATTTTCCTAATATCTTTACCTTTTCTCTGGAACAATTTTGTACAACCTTTTCAACAACAAAGAATTCAGACTTTTTTAGATCCTAGCGCTGACCCATTTGGAAGCGGCTGGAATATTACCCAATCAAAAATCGCTATTGGTTCTGGTGGTATATCTGGCAAGGGTTATACAGATGGCTCACAATCACATTTAGACTTTCTACCTGAAACTGAAACAGATTTTATTTTTGCTGTTATTGCAGAAGAATTTGGATTTATTGGAGTCTGCGTATTACTTACTTTATATTTATTCATTTTATTAAGATGTATATATTTAGCCTTTAATGCTAGAGATAGATTTTGCAGGCTATCAATTGGAGGACTTAGTCTTATCTTTGCTTCAACACTTTTTATTAATCTAGGTATGGTAACAGGTCTTATTCCTGTTGTTGGAATGCCACTTCCATTTATTAGTAAGGGAGGATCCTCATTATTATCATTTTATATAGCTTTTGGGATTATAATCTCTATGGCATCTCATAAAAAACTAATGCAAAGATGAATAAACTATTTACACTACTTATAATTTTTTTCTCAGCATATGTTCCTGCGAATTACAGTGAAATACCTGCATCTAGTCAAATCATAGAAGAGCTTGTTAATGAGCATGGATTTGAAAAAGAGTATGTATTAGACGTCTTATCGAATGCAAAAAAACAACAAAAAATAATAGATTCAATTTCAAGTCCTGCTGAGTTTACATGGACTTGGGATAGATATAAAAAGCTTTTTATAGAAGAGAAGAGAATTAGTAATGGTAAGAAATTTATTGAAGAAAATATAGACACATTGCAAAGAGCTGAAAAAGTATATGGTGTTCCTAAAGAGGTAATTGCATCTATTCTAGGGGTTGAAACCCGCTATGGAAAAATAATGGGCAGTTACAGAGTTATAGATAGCCTTGCAACTCTTAGCTTTGAATATCCCAGAAGAGAAAAATTTTTTAGAAAAGAATTAATAGAGTTTTTTCTTTTAACTCGAGAAAATAATATAGATATTAATATGCCAAAGGGGTCCTATGCAGGTGCTATGGGATATGGACAGTTTATCTCATCAAGTTATCGGGCTTACTCTGTTGATTTTGACGGAGACGGCAGTGCTGATCTATTTAATTCAGTAGATGATGCTATTGGCAGTGTTGCTAATTATCTTTATGTTCATGGATGGAAGAGAGAGGGAACTATAGTACAAATGGTTGATATAAATAATGTAAGAAAAGCATTTAAGCCAGATAAAAGCTTAACTAAATTTATATCATTAACATTTAAAGAGGGCGAAAAAGATCTTTATTTCATTGGAGATGATAACTTTATTGCTATTACAAAATATAATATTAGTCACTTTTACGCAATGGCAGTATATTATTTATCAGAAGAGCTAAAAATATGAAGAAATTACTTTTAACATGCACAATATTATTTTCTACTTTTGTGGAGTCTCAGAGTTTTGTTCCAGATTCTCCACCTCTTGACGTTAAAAGCTATATCTTACTTGAACCTAATACAGGAACTGTCATAGCTGAATTTAACTCTGATGATGCTATTGAACCAGCAAGTATGACAAAAATTATGACTAGCTATGTTGTAGCAGATCAAATAGAAAATGGTTTGATTTCATTAGATGATGAGGTTCTGATTAGCGAGAAAGCATGGAGAATGCAGGGCTCTAAGACTTTTATTGAGGCTGGTAAAAGAGTAAAAGTTTCTGATTTATTGAAAGGAATAATGATCCAATCTGGAAATGATGCTTCTGTTGCAATTGCTGAATATGCTGGCGGGACAGAGAATGGATTCGTAGATCTAATGAATGCATATGCTGCATCTTTAGGTATGGAAAATACCTATTTTCAAAACTCAACCGGACTTCCTGATGAAAATCATTTCTCTTCAGCAAGGGACCTTGCAAACTTAACTTCTAACTATATTAATAAGTTTCCTGATGAGTATGCGCTATACAAACAAAAGCAATTTACATTTAATAATATTAAACAATTAAATAGAAATAAGTTGCTTTGGCGTGATGAGTCTGCAGATGGAGTAAAGACTGGACATACTAGCTCTGCTGGATATTGTTTAGTTGGTTCTGCAAAAAGAGGTGGAATGAGGCTTATTACAGTTGTTGCTGGAAGCAAGTCTGACAAAGATAGATTTTCTGATGCCCAAAGATTGCTTGAATATGGCTTTAGATTTTTTGCTACGCAGAAAGTTATTTCTGCTGATCAGGAATTAAAAGAAATTTCAATCTGGGGAGGGCTAAGCAATATTCTTAAAATAGGTGTAGAAGAGGATATTTCTTTAACTCTTCCAAGAACTAGTTTTAAAGATTTGCAAATTAACTATAAGCATAAAAACAATATTCAGGCTCCAATAACAAAAGGCGAGATAGTTGGGTCGCTAGAGATTATCAGCAATGGAGATGTTGTTTTTTCAAATGATCTAATTGCACTTGAAGAGATTGAAGCTAAAGGGTTCTTCGGCAGAATTTGGTCGAAATTTCTACTTTGGGTCATGAGCCTATTTGGGTTTGGTGATGATGGATCAAACTAGAGCCGTTTTTCAGGGCAAATTTGATCTTTTAGAAAATATTAAAATATCTCCTCTAAGCAGAGGATATACATTTTCTGATGGAGTCTATGAAGTAGTTCCATTCTTAAATAAAACTCCAATTGCTTTTGATGATCATATCAAAAGGTTAAAAAATAGCGCTTCTGCACTAAATATTTTTCCTGATTTATCAAAAGTCTCTAGTGAGATATCTGCATTAATAGATGCAAATGAGATTGTTAATGGTTACGTTTACTATCAGATATCAAGAGGGCAAGATCTAACTAGAAATCATCTCTATGAAAGCAACTTAGAACCAGAATATTTTGGTTATATCAAGAATCATGATTTTCATGATCAGCAGTTCAAGGTTCTTTTGTGTGATGATATAAGATGGAATAGGTGTGATATAAAGTCAATTTCTTTATTGCCAAACATTCTAATGATGAATGATGCAGCATCCAAAGGCTGTAAAGAGATAATTATGCACAAAGAAGGCCTTGTAACCGAAGCAGGTGCATCAAATGTATTTTTTATAATGGATGAAAATATCTGCACCCCAAAACTAAATAATAATATTCTTCCTGGCATTACAAGAAGTATGACCATAGAAATTTTTAAGAAGAATGGTATAGATGTCCTAGAAGAAGATTTTCAAGTCAAGCATTTACTCTCAGCATCAAAAATATGGCTTACTAGCTCAACAAAGGGGATGGCTGAAGTTTTTGATATTCTTTCCCAAGAGCATAACATCAAAGAAGAAAGCCTTTTGTATGATAAGTGCGTATCGGTCTTTAAAAAAGGTTTTTTTAATTAGTAGCTAGCTCTAGAACCAAATCACTAAGCCTTTCCCAGAAGTTTGCTTTGTTAATACCTTTATTTGATAAATCTAGTTCAAATATAGCTTTTTGAAAGCCAACCATCCTCTTGATTGAGAATGACCTCATGAAAATTTTATAATCTGAAATTTTATTATTCCACACACCCATTTTTATCAAAGTTGCATCTGGTTTGTTAGATTGCATGGCGGCTGCAGAATTATTAATAATTTTTCCCACAACCCATACAAGCAAAGCAGCATAATGACTATCAAGCTCTTTTATCGACTCTATAATTCTTAAAGCTCCTTGAACATTTTTTTTAACAATCATGTCCTCCAACTCAAAAGGAACAAATTCTGCTCTGTCCTTTACATGCAGGGCGTCAGATAAGTTTGGCCCATTATTTAGCAATCTTAATAATCTTACTTCATTTTGTTGAGCTACAAGATTTCCAGAGCCTAGAGTAGAAATCTTTGTTGCAGCCTTAGACCTATCTGCAGCATCAATAAACTCTAATTGCTTTTTTAGCCAAATCTTTTCTTCAAATGATTTTAATTTTTTACACTCAACAATTAATGATATTTCATCCATTGCTTTAAACCATTTCAATCTATTGTTAATTTTTTCTGTGTGTGTATCTATGATAATGGCAATATTATCCATCGATTCAATACCATCAATGTATGGAATAGTTTGGATAGCATCACTTATTTTTCCTCTTGTATGAGAAATTTCTATAAGAATTTTCGATGCAAAAAGAGACCCACCTGCATTTTCAGAAATTATTTGATCTAATTTATCAGACTCATCATCACTGACTATTCTTTTCTCACTAAAACCATCTAAGGAGAGCTGTTTTCTAATATCATCTTTTGCATTATTTTTTAAAGCTATTTCTGAGCCAAAAATAAGAAATATATTAATACCTTTCTTAATATACTTATCATATGAAATGCCATCACATATCAATTAGATTCACCTCTAAGATAAATTGTTGTATTAAATCATCTTCCATTTCACGTATAAGAAGTTTTACCATTTCATCTTGTGCAAAAGGATTAAGTTCATTTGTTTTGTATCTTTTCATGGACATTATTTGCTTGTTTCTTTTATGTGCCCCTTTATGATTTATATTGATGCTTATGGTTAATTTGATCTCAGCCTCTAGAGATCTAAGCGCATTCCCTCCATAGACTTCATATTTTTTAAGATCATAATTTTTGATAAATATCTCTAAGTCAGACTGCTCATTGTTGTTAAATGTTCTTTGAAGTTTTTCTGCAAAATGCATAGGTATGCCTTCATCTATTTTAATATTAATCTCATGAGAGGAAGATATGGGCATAAAACCACAACTGCTTAAAAGCATTATAGAAATAAAATAGGAAGTGTATTTATTCAAATTTACAAGCATAGTTTGATCTATACTTTATATCACAAAATTAATAATTTTTTCTTTGATATAGATTACTTTTCTAATCTCTTTACCCTCAAGGTTATCTCTAATATTTTCGATAGATTTTGCTGAAGACTCAATCTCATCTTGTGTAAGATTGACACTCAAATCAATTTTTCCTCTGACCTTTCCATTGATCTGAACGACTAACTGAAAGCTATCTGCTTCCATTAGTTTCTCATCAAATTTTGGCCAAGAGCTATCTATATCTTCCTGTAGAACATCCTTAGCATATTCATTCCAAAGATATTCTGAGATATGCGGAGCGATCGGGAACAAGGCCTTAAGAATAAATATGATTGTTTCATTTAAGCAAAACAGATCTTCATCTGATGCATTACTTGATTTACATTGATCAGGTATTGAATTAAATAATTCCATGATTGCAGCAATGACGGTATTAAATGAATATCTATTATCATAGTCATTTTTAACCTTCATCAGAGTGATGTGTGCCTTCCTTCTTAATTCTTTTGCAGGGTCAGAAAGAGCATTAGGCTCATTAATAATTTTATACTTTCTACCTGAAATGAGATTCCAAAGTTTTTTTAAGAACCTAGAAGAGCCTTCTACTGATGATTCTGACCATTCTAAGCTTTGTTCCGGAGGTGAGGTAAACATCATATATAGCCTCACAGTATCTGCACCATATTTTTCAATATATGCCTGAGGATCTACGGTATTGCCTTTAGATTTAGACATCTTTGCCCCATCTTTTAGAACCATCCCTTGGGTAAGAAGTTTCTTAAATGGTTCGTTGCCTTCAACCATTCCAAGATCCCTAAGAGCCTTGTGAAAAAATCTAGAATATAAGAGATGAAGAATTGCATGCTCTATACCGCCAATATAAAGGTCAACTGGAAGCCAGTATTTGCTATTTTCATCAAAGATCTCATCGTCATTATCTGCAGAAGGGAATCTTGCATAATACCAAGAGGAACCCATAAACGTATCAAAAGTATCTGTTTCTCTTTTGAATCCATCTTTTGAATTTATAAAAGTCTCGTTCTGACTCAAAGGAATTGGGCCAGCACCTTCAGGCAGATCTGGTAGCTTTACTGGAAGCTCAGATTCATCTATTAGAAATGGCTCATCATTTTTATAAGCGACCGGAATTGGGCAACCCCAGTATCTTTGTCTGCTAACACCCCAATCCCTAAGTCTAAATTGAACCAAGCCTTCTCCCAAGTTTTCCGCTTTCAAATCTTGAATAATTGAAGAAATAGCATCTTTAGAGCTCAAGCCATCATACTTATCTGAGTTAAACAAGATACCTTTATCCATTGAAGGAAGCTCATTATTTTCTTTATTAATGACTTGAGTAATCTGTAAATTATATTTTGAAGCAAATTCAAAATCTCTTTGGTCATGAGCAGGCACTCCCATAACAACCCCTGTTCCATAATCAAGTAAAACAAAATTACCAATCCATATTGGTAATCTTTTACCTGTTAATGGATGTATTGCATTTATGCCAGTTGGTATACCAAGTTTTTCAGCTTTTGCCATATCTGCTTCAGCTGCTTTCATCTCTTTACACCTATCAAGAAAATCAGATATTTCAATGTTTTCTTTAGAAAGCCCAACTGCAATTTCATGTTGAGGTGAAATAGCCAAAAAGCTAGCGCCATAAATCGTATCCGGTCTTGTTGAAAAGATAGTTAGATGATCTTCTGAATTTTCAACTTTAAATTTTATATGCGCGCCTTCAGACCTACCTATCCAGTTCCTCTGCATTGTTTTAACATTTTCCGGCCAATCCAAACCATCTAAAGATTCTAGTAACTCATCAGCATAATCAGTAATTTTAATAAACCATTGGTCTATTTCTTTAATCTCAACTTGAGCTCCAGACCTCCATCCCTTTCCATCAATAACCTGTTCATTCGCTAGTACTGTCTCATCTACAGGGTCCCAATTAACTAAAGCTTTCTTTTTATAAACTAAACCCTTTTCATGAAATTTTTTAAAAAGAAGCTGTTCCCATTTATAATAGCTGGGTTCACATGTTCTAAGTTCTTTTGACCAGTCATAACCAAGACCTAGTGAGTTCAGCTGACCTTTCATATATTCAATATTTTCTTTTGTCCATTCCGATGGACTAACTTCATTTGAAATAGCGGCGTTTTCAGCAGGTAGGCCAAAAGCATCCCACCCCATAGGCTGAAATACATTGAATCCTTGCATTTTCTTATATCTAGAAATTACATCTCCAATGGTGTAATTTCTAACATGACCCATATGTAGCTTTCCAGATGGATAAGGAAACATTGAAAGACAATAAAACTTTTCTCTATCATCTGGAATAGATACAAACCTTTTTTCTTCTCTCCATAATTTTTGTATGGAGTTCTCTATTTCTGATGGATTATACTCACTCATAATTATTAGGTAAGAATTCTTTCTCTAAATAGTTAATAGTATGTTTGTTTTCTGCAAAAGTTTTATCACGAAGAACATCCTGGTGCAGTGAATGATTTGTCTTTATTCCTTGAATAAAAAATTCGTCTAGAGCGCTCAACATTCTCTTTATAGCAGACTCTCTTGTGTTAGCTAAAGTTATAACTTTCGACAAAAGGGAATCGTAATAAGGCGGAACTCTGTATCCTCCATATATATGAGAATCATACCTAATTCCAAAGCCACCAGGAGTATGCATTTTTGTTATTAATCCAGGAGAGGGCTGAAATGTTATTGGATCTTCTGCATTGATTCTACATTCAATTGCATGACCCTTAAAATCTATTTCATTCTGAATAAGCTCAATTTCCATTCCCAAGGCTATTCTTAATTGAGCCTTAACAAGGTCATAACCTGTAATCATTTCTGTAACTGGGTGCTCTACCTGAATCCTTGTATTCATCTCAATAAAATAGAACTCATTATTTTCATAAAGAAACTCGATAGTTCCAACACCCTCATATTTTATCTTTTTGCAAAGACTAACGCAGGCTTCAAGAGTTTCTTTCAAAGCTAATTCGTTAATATCTAGTGCTGGGGCTTCTTCTATAATTTTTTGATGCTTCCTTTGCATGCTGCAATCTCTTGTGCCTAGATGAATTGCTTGCCCTTTACCATCTCCAACAACCTGAACTTCCACATGGCGAGGATTTTCAATAAATTTTTCTAAATAAACTGTCCCGTTACCAAATGCACTTTGAGCTTCTTGGATTGTAATTTCTAAAGAATTGAAGAGTGCTGATTCATCCTTTACCATCCTCATTCCTCTTCCGCCTCCACCTGCGGTAGCTTTGATCATTATTGGATAACCAATTTTGTTAACTATTTTTTTTACTTCGTCTTCAGATTTAGGTATTTCTCCTTTGTAACCTGGAACAATTTGGATACCTGATTCTTCTGCCAATGTCTTAGCTGTAATTTTGTCTCCCATCTTTTTAATTATTTCAGAGCTTGGGCCAATAAACTTGAAACCACTTTTTTCACACATTTCAGCAAAATTTGCGTCTTCTGCTAGAAATCCATAGCCAGGATAAATACCATCAACCTCTGTCAATTCTGCAGCTGAAAGTATTGCAGCAGCATTAAGATAACTTAATGACGGCGAAGGAGGGCCAATGCAGACAGACTCATCTGCAAATTTTAGATGTTTCAAATCTTTATCTGCTGTTGAATAAACAGCTACAGTTTTAATGTCAAGTTCTTTGCAAGCCCTCATTGCACGCAGGGCTATCTCTCCTCTATTAGCTATGAGAACTTTATATGACATCTATTCTATTGTGATAATGTGTTGATCAAATTCTACTGGTTGCCCATCTTCAATGTTAATTGAAGTTATTTTTCCGCTATATTCAGACTTAATTTCATTCATCATTTTCATAGCTTCAATAATACAAAGGACATCTCCAACCTCTACAGAATCTCCTACTCTAATAAATGGGTCTTTATCTGGCCCCGGCTTTCTATAGAAAGTTCCGACTATTGGAGATTTTATAAGATTTCCACTTTCAACTTGAGTTTGATTTGAAGTATTATCAGGCGAATGTTGAGACTCAATAATAGCTTGTTGAATTGGTGCAGACACAACGCTGTTTTGGCTTCCACCTCTCGTAATTCTCACAGACTCGTCACCCTGACCTACCTCAATTTCAGTAAGGTCTGACTCTTGTAGCATTTCAATTAGTTTTTTTATTTTTCTTATATCCATAATTATTTAAATTTTAAAATTGCATCTAGAACAGCATATTCATAACCTGAAGCACCTAAGCCACAAATTACACCAGTAGCAATATCTGAAAAATAAGAATGATGTCTAAATTCTTCTCTCCCAAATATATTTGAAATATGTACTTCATAGAAAGGAACATTTACAGCAAGTAAAGCATCCCTTATAGCTATGCTTGTATGAGTAAAGGCTCCAGGGTTAATAATAATTGCATCAATGTCACCATTTAGACACTCTTGAATTTTGTCCACAAGTTGGTGCTCAGCATTGCTTTGAAAAAAACTAATATCACATTTATGCATTCCAGCGAGATCAGCTAAATTTTTCTCAACTTTTTCTAGATCCATATCACCATAGTGATTGTTCTCTCTCTTGCCTAGAAGGTTTAAATTTGGTCCATTTATAACTAATATTTTCATTTAAAGCGATTTTAGATGATTTTTAAAGATTTTTAAAGATTTTATGGGATTATATCGAGTAAATTTTTTGTTTGCATAGGATAGCAAAAACCAGACTCTGAACAGCCTTGAAAGTATATCAATATATTATTTTTATTAAAGCTATTAGCAATATTAAATGAAATTAAAAGTTCTTCTTTTAAAATCTGTGTTTCACCAAAGAATTCATCACTATAGGTTGATTCACTTGAATTTAAAATTTTATATTCCAGTTCTTTTGAACCGTAACTTATTTTTAATGAATCCTTGTATAAATAGTAACCATCAGCTACAAGCCATTTTATTTTTACATAATTGGAATTAGCATCACCAGAAATAATAAATGCATCTGGCGCTCTTAAAATGACATCATCATCTGTTAAAAAGGATTGAGCCAATAAATTGCTTGATAAAGCGATAAGAATGATCTGAGATATTTTTAACAAATGATACATATAAAAATCATAAACTTTGAAGCAATCAAAAGGAAGAAAATTAAATAAAAAAGCATTAAAGTATAGGAATGCCAAAGAAAATCTTTCTTAATATATTTTTTTTACTCCCAGATTTCTTATTTAGGCTCATAGGACAATTTAGTAAAATTGTTATAAGGGGACATGCCCTTGACGATCAAACGAATATTTTTCTAAAGTTTATCCCAATAAAGACCCTTAAAGATAGTAATGAGGAGAGCATAAAATCAATCAGAAAGTCTTTCGAGAAAAGTTCAGGCTTAATAAATATAGCAGCTAAGCCAACGAGTAAAGTTTCATTTAAAGATATAGACATAGGCAATGGCCTTATCATCAGAAAGTATTCCCCATCAATTTTAAAATCAACTAAATCAATATTATATTTTCATGGCGGGGGATATATTTTTGGAAGCATTAACACTCATCATAATATTGTTATGTACTATGCATCATTTCTTGGTGTAGAAATTTATTCTCTTGACTACTCTTTGTCGCCTGAAAATAAATTCCCTATAGCCCTAGACGATGCTTGTAAGGCATACAATTGGATGCTTGATAAAAATATAAATTCTAATGAAATAAGTTTATGTGGCGATAGTGCTGGCGCCCATCTCGCAGCTTCATTAACTAACAAATTATTAAAAGATTCAAAAGATCTTCCAGGCAGCCAGTTGCTCATTTACCCAATGGTCAGTCCGAGCTGTGATTTTAAATCATTTGATGATTTTGGGAATGGTTTTTACCTAACGGCATCTAATATGAAGTGGATGTGGAAAAAATTTAAGAACAAGAATGATGATTTTGAAAATCCATGCTTTGATTTATTAAAAACAGATATCAATTCAAATAATTTTCCAAAGACCCTGATAGTAACTGCTGGGTTTGATGTTTTGTGCGATGAGGCAGAGAAATATGCCTACCTATTACATCAAAAAAGTATTAATATTCGTCAATTACATTATCCATCTCTTATTCATGGGTTTGCATCTATGAGTAGATTAAGGAAGGCGAAGCTCGCCGTGGATCATTTTTTAGATGAGTACGAGAAAATATTATGAGTGAGATTTTAAAAGTTACAGACTTAAGCATAAGTTTTGCTGTTCGTGATGAATCTTTTTTAGCAGTAGATAGCATAAGCTTTGACATTCAAAGAAATCAAACTTTAGCCCTTGTTGGGGAGTCTGGATCCGGAAAATCTGTAACAGCCATGTCTATCCTTCAGCTATTGCCTAGGCCGCAGGCATCATACTCACAAAATTCATCCATCCTATTTAATGGAAAGGAAGTAATAGACGCGCCATCAAAAGAGTTAATAAAGATAAGAGGAAATATTATTTCAATGGTTTTCCAAGAGCCAATGACATCTTTAAATCCCTACCATAGAGTGGGGGATCAAATAACTGAGTCAATTCTTTTGCATTCAAATAAATCTAAAAATGAAGCAAATGAAGAAGCAAAAAAACTCATGAGCCTTGTTGAAATTGATGATGTTAATCGAAGGTTCTCGGCCTATCCGCATGAGTTATCGGGCGGACAAAGGCAAAGGATCATGATCGCAATGGCGCTTGTAAATGAACCAGATTTATTGATTGCAGATGAGCCTACAACTGCATTAGATGTAACCATACAAGCACAAATACTAGATTTGATGACAAAGCTCCAAAAAGAGCTTGGCATGTCAATTCTCTTTATTACACATGACTTAGGGTTAGTTGAAAAATTTTCTGATCAAGTTTGTGTTATGAAGGACGGCAAGATTGTTGAAAAAGGCGACACAGTTAAAGTCTTCAGTGAGCCAAAACATGAATATACTAAAAAGTTATTAGATGCGGAGCCGCAGCCAAAAATTAAGTTTTCGAATAATAAAGATACTTTGCTAGAAATTCAAAATCTAGATGTCTTTTATAACATCCCTTCATCAAATCCCTTTAAAAAAGAAAGATTTCATGCGGTAAAAGATATCTCTTTCTCCATTAAAAAAAATTCCACTATCGGTTTGGTTGGAGAGTCTGGGTCTGGAAAATCTACTTTGGGTAGAGCAATTGCAAACTTGATACCCTTTGAGGGAAATATAATTTATGACGGAAAAGATATTAGCAAGAATTCATCTCAAGAAACTAAAGAGCTTAAGAAAGATATTCAAATCATATTTCAAGATCCATATGGATCCTTATCGCCAAGAATGACTGTAGGGGAAATAGTTGGCGAAGGTTTAGGAGTCCATTTTTCTTTCTCAAAAGATGAGAAAAAAAATAAGATAGATAAGGTTCTTAGGGATGTTGGGATAAGTCCTTCCCAAAAATCCAAGTACCCGCATGAGTTTTCTGGAGGCCAAAGGCAGAGGATTGCCATAGCCAGATCTCTTATTATGAGCCCAGCATTTATGATCTTAGACGAACCGACCTCTGCTCTAGATAGATCAATTCAGATTCAGGTTATTGATCTTCTTAAAGACCTTCAAGATGAGTACTCATTAACTTATTTATTTATAAGCCATGACCTTAAAGTTATTAGGTCTATGTCAGACTCTATTTTTGTAATGAAGCAAGGCACTATTGTTGAGGCAGGTCCCTCATCTGAAGTATTTGATTCACCGAAAGAAGAATACACAAAAAAATTATTAAATGCAGCCCTAAGTTATGCATCAGGTTAGTATAATATGAATAGAAAATACTCTAAAGATTTAGTAGATGGCCCCAACCAGGCAGCATCAAGATCTATGCTTAGAGGCGTTGGTTTTACCTCAGAAGATTTTACAAAACCTTTGGTAGGAATAGCTTCAACAGGGGCAAAAGTCACTCCATGCAATATGCATATTAATGATCTAGCAGAAGTTGTTGAATCATCTATAAATAATGCAAATGGAAAAGGAGTCCTATTTAACACAATTACAGTATCTGATGGAATATCAATGGGAACACAAGGTATGAAGTACTCATTGGTATCTAGAGAAGTTATCGCAGACTCTATAGAAACAGTAGTGGGTTGTCTCGGCTATGATGGAGTTATATCTATAGGCGGGTGCGATAAAAATATGCCTGGATGTATTATTGGTATGGCTAGACTAAATCGTCCCTCAATTTTTGTTTATGGCGGGTCAATCAAGCCAAGTGATGAAAATACTGATTATGTAACTGTATGTGAAAAAACAGGAGAGTTTTCAAAGGGCGATTTACCTGAACATGAATTAATTCATGTTGAAAAGATTTCAGTTAAAGGGCCAGGATCTTGCGGAGGAATGTATACAGCAAATACTATGGCATCTGCAATTGAAGCGCTAGGTATGAGTTTGCCTGGAAGTAGTAGTCAAGATGCTGTTTCTAGTGACAAAGAAAAAGATTGTAAAGAAGCGGGCAAGGCAATTATGCACCTCCTCGATAATGATATTAAACCATCTGACATCATGACCAAAGAAGCATTTGAAAATGCTATTGCTATTGTTATTGCTCTTGGCGGATCAACTAATGCGGTCCTCCATATTATAGCGATGGCAGATGCCATAGGAGTCAAAATTACCTTAGATGATTTTACAAGAATCGGGAAAAAGACCCCGGTTCTTGCAGACTTAAAGCCATTTGGAAAGCATTTCATGTCAGAGTTAAATGCCTCCGGAGGTATACAGCCTTTAATGAAAGCAATGCTAGAAAAAAATATTCTTAATGGTGAGTGCTTAACTGTTACTGGAAAAACATTGAAAGAAAATCTTAAAAATATATCTCCATATAAAGATACAAGCATTATCAGAGCTTTTAATAATCCTATTAAAGAGAATAGTCACCTTAGAATACTTTATGGAAATCTTGCTAAAGAGGGCGCTGTAGCAAAAATAACTGGTAAAGAGGGAACATCTTTTACAGGTTCTGCACGAGTATTTAATTCGGAAGAAGATGGAGTTGAAGCAATATTATCAAAGGAAATAAAAGCCGGAGATGTTGTTGTAATTAGATATGAAGGTCCAAAAGGTGGTCCTGGTATGAGAGAAATGCTTAAACCAACTTCAGCAATCATGGGTCAAGGTCTAGGAGACCAAGTTGCTTTTATTACTGATGGAAGGTTTTCTGGTGGGACACACGGTTTCGTTGTTGGTCATATAACTCCTGAGGCAGCTGATGGAGGAGTCATTGCTGTCATTCAAGATGGTGATGAGATTACAATTGATGCAAATTCAGACCAGCTATCTCTAAATATTCCTAATGAAGATATTGAAAGTCGACTAGCTGTATGGAAAAATCCAAAAACACCTCCCAAGAAAGGCGTTTTATCAAAGTATGCAAAAAGTGTAAAATCAGCAAGCTTAGGAGCTATAACTGATTGATTATGTTTGAGAGAAAATTTCCATCAACAAGACTTAGAAGGTTAAGGTCAAGTGGCTTTATAAGGGATCTTGTTGCAGAAAATAAATTGACAAAAGATGATTTAATACAGCCTATTTTTATTAAAGACATATCTGGATTTGAAAAAATTGAATCTATGCCTGGAATATCAAGAATTGGACTCGATGTTTTGATGGATGAAATAAAAGAAATATATGATCTTGGTATTAAATCAATTGCAATATTCCCAGTTGTCGACGGCTCAAAAAAAGACGAAAAAGGGAATGAGTCTTATAATGAATCTAACTTAGTATGCACTGCTATTAGAGATATTAAAAAGAACTTCCCAGATATGGTTATTATTGCAGATGTAGCTCTTGATCCATATACATCTCATGGTCATGATGGGATATACCATGATAATTATGTATTAAATGATGAAACTATAGAAATTCTAATCAAACAATCGTTATCACTTGCAAAAGCTGGTGCAGATATACTTGCACCATCTGATATGATGGATGGAAGAGTTGGATTAATAAGAAATGCATTAGAGAATAATAATTATAAAAATACTATTATTCTTTCTTATGCTGCAAAGTTTAGCTCAGGTTTTTACGGCCCTTTCAGGAATGCAGTCAACTCTGCTTCTAATTTAGGTGATAATTCAAAATCAACCTATCAAATGGATTATGCTAACTCAGATGAGGCC
>CALJHI010000025.1 GCA_938075575.1 uncultured SAR86 cluster bacterium
TCTGGTTTTTTTGCGCGCATGGTAATTCATGCGGTGACTCTACCGATTGAATTTGATGCAAGCTTTTCAAAAGCGCTACCCATATTAAGAGAGGGAAATTACATATCGCAGTCTAACGAAAAAGCTGTAAGTCGTATTCTCAATGCAGCAGCTCTTACTTATGTTTCTGCTGCGCTAGCTGACATTTTAAATCTTGGTCGATGGCTTGTTATCTTATCAAGGAGATAAAAAATAGTTACAAAAAGAAGCTTGTAAATTGGTGGGTCTGGGTGGACTCGACCCACCGACCTCACCCTTATCAGGGGTGCGCTCTAACCAAGCTGAGCTACAGACCCATAAAAATGGGAATGTGCATTCTACCTTTGAAATTAGATTTCGACAATTAATCTATAGAATTTTTAAGAGATTTATATAAGGTGAAATAAATATATCCTAAGGGTATGGCAAACAAGTATTCACTTACTGCCAAGAAAATTAGATTGGTTAGTCCTGGTTGTATCAATATACTAACAAGCAATGCTGCGAACAGTGTTAAGGCTACAAAAGCTAAAGTAAGTCCAAAAAGCCTTCCCCCATGTTCATCAGTTGTTCTCCAAGATTCCTGAATTGATTCAAATACTGGTTTGTTCTCCAAAACAATATAACCGTAAGCAAGTGACAGCCTTGCCATTATGTAAACCCCTGGAAGGATTAAAAATATAAACCCTATTAGTGAAGCGAAACCAATAATTATAGAAGCACCAAGAAGGGGAAAGAACTTTTTAACCCCGCCAATTTGTGCGTCTAGAGGTGAGATATCAGCACCATCAGACAGGCTTGTAAATCCAATCCAAAGACCGCCTAAAAATCCCATCTGAATTATCGTTGCTATAAATGCGACCGCTATAAATAATCCTCCATTAGAATCAATATAGTCTATAAAATCCTCAGGCTGCGTTGCATCCTGAATCGGCTGAAGCATATAAGCAACCGAAACTTCCATAAAGGCAACCGGAATTGCCAATGCAACAAAGTAACCAGCGTTATCTATAGTAAATTTCCAAGCATTAATAAATTGATTCATGGGAGGATTATAAAGTACTATGTTTGATATGTTTAGATCCGCATTCTTTTTATCATTTTTTTTATTAATCTCCTGCAGTAAAACCCAAGAAAATATGGAATACCCTGATTCAAAAAAAACATTTTTTGTTGAAAAAATTCACGGATATGAAATTGAAGACTCTTATAGATGGTTAGAAGATTTCACTAGCCCTGACAGCATTCAATGGGTTGAAAAGCAAAATCAATATACCAATAATTTTATTGAAAAAACTTCTATGAAGGACTCTATATCTGATTTCTTAAGTGGTATTTGGGACTCTGATTCAAGAAGCATTCCATTTAAAGTTAGCGATAAAACTTTTTTCTATTTCAATGATGGGTCATGGCAGCAAAGCAAACTCATGATAAAAAAGTGTGATGATTGTGAATTTGAAGTTCTATTAGATCCTAATAATTTTTCAGATGATGGAACTGTCTCTCTTGCAGGAATTAGTATCTCAAATGATGCGAAACATATGGCCTACTCAATATCTGATGGTGGTTCTGATTGGAGAACATGGAAATTATTAGATATTGATAATAAAGAAATCTTAGAAGATGAGATAGTTTGGTCTAAGTTCTCTACTCCTGTTTGGGAGAATGATAACTCGGGTTTCTATTATCAAAAATATCAGGAGCCAGAAGGAGAGCTTCTCAAAGATGTTAACTCTGCTCCTAAGCTAATGTTCCATAGGCTTGGCACAAAACAAGAAGATGATCAGATTATGTACGAGAATGCAGATAAGCCTAGGTGGAGCTGGGGAATAAGCGTAGTTAAAGATACTGATATTAAATTTCTGTCTATATCCGAAGGAACAGACGAAAGAAATAGACTTTACATAAAAGACAGTAAGGATGATTTATTTAGGCCTGTTATAGATGAGCTTAGAGCTGCCTATTCTCTAATAGGATATAAAGATGAAGTTTTTTGGTTTTATACAACTGAAAATGCAAAAAATGGAAAAGTGGTTTCATTGCAAATAAAAGATGATGATTTCATATGGAATGAGGTTATTCCAGAAACTCAAAATAATATTAATAGTATTAATTTGGTTAATAATAGTTTTGTAGTGAGCTATATGGTTGATACCTTCTCAGAAATATTCTTTTATTCACTTAAAGGTAATTTTCTTAAAAAACTTGAAGGCTTTGACGAGTCTACAATCTCTGGTTTTGGCGGAAACATTGATGATGATATGTCTTTCTTTTCCGTAAATAACTTTGTAAAGCCAAAAGAGATTTACGAAGTAAATCTAAATACTATGGAAGTAGGTCTTTTTTGGAAAGAAGAGCTAAAGAACTATGATCCTGATGATTATGTCTCAGATTTTAAATTCTTTGCTTCTAAAGATGGTACAAAAATTCCTATTCACATTAGTTATAAAAAATCCTTACAAATTAATAAAGACACCCCAGTGATGCTCTATGGATACGGTGGTTTTAATATCCCAATGAGGCCAAGGTTTAGCAAGAGTCATGCTGCATGGAAAAACCATGATGGTATTTTTGCAGTTGTTAACCTAAGAGGTGGAAGTGAATATGGTGATGCTTGGCATGAGCAGGGAATGCTTATGAATAAACAGAATGTCTTTGATGATTTTGCTTATGCTGCAAAATTCCTCCATAAGTCTGATATTGGATCTCCTGAAACAACTGCAATAATCGGAGGCTCAAACGGGGGCCTGCTTGTAGCAGCAACTATGCTCCAGAATCCTGATTTATTTGAAGTAGCCATCCCGCAAGTTGGTGTATTAGATATGCTTAGATTTCACAAATTTACAATTGGTTGGGCATGGGAGAGCGACTATGGATCACCTGACAATAAAGAAGAATTTGAAAATCTTCTTTCTTATTCTCCCTATCACAATATTCAATCTGGAAAGTGCTATCCAAAAACCCTTATAACTACAGCTAGTCGTGATGACAGAGTAGTTCCATCTCATTCATTTAAATTTGCAGCAAGACTTCAAGAGCTTCAGGGTTGTAAAAATCCTATTCTCATTAGAGTTGAAGATAGGGCTGGACATGGCTCAGGCACACCAAAAGATAAGATCATAGATCAAATATCAGAAATCTATGGGTATGCTTTGCAAGAAGTGACTGGTTAGTAAGTTTAGGTTATTTCCAGGAGCTCGATCTCAAAGATTAGTATAGAATTTGATGGAATTCCCGGACGACCCTCATCGCCATATGCCATGCTTGGGTCAATATAAACTTTCCACTTATCCCCAGCCCTCATTAAAGAAATGATCTTTTGGCATCCCTCGATTAGCCCAGATAGTGGGATGGTTAAAGGCTCTCCCATTTCTACAGATGACCAAAAGACTTCGCCGTTTGTTAATGTTCCATGAAAGTGAGCTGAGATGGTATTTGTTAGGTCTGCTGTATTAGTATTTTGATCTCCGCTATTAATAATTGAGTATTGAAGACCCCTTTCCACCTCAATAATCTCAGGGTTTTGACTATTATCTATAAAGTATTGCATGTTTTGGATTTGTGTTATGTTTGGGCTGTCTTGATTGCAGCCGATTAGAAGAAATAGAGCTGAAAGTAGGTATATATTTTTCATATTAAGTTTGTATTTTTAAAAATTTTCTTTTTCCAACTTGATAAATTCTGTTTGTTGATGGAAGAATTTTTGTTTTTGCATCATTCACCTTTTCTGAATCTATCTTAATTCCACCTTGCTTAATAAGTCTTGATGCTTCTGAAGTGCTTGCGACCATGCCCATATCTTTTAGCAAATTTACCAGAGGGATAGAATCGCCTTCTATTTGATATTCAACCTCTTTAATATCTTCTGGTATGGCTCCCTTTTGAAACCTCTTTAGAAAAGATTCTTTACATTTTTCGCCCTCTCCATCTCCATGAAACCTATCAACTATTTCCATTGCAAGCAAAAACTTTGCATCTCTAGGGTTTGTTCCATCTTCTACAGATGTTTTGAGTTTTTTTACTTCCTCTTCAGAAAGAAAGCTTAATAACTCAAACCATCTCCACATCAAAGTATCTGATATCGACATAATCTTACCAAACATCTCATTAGGAGCTTCATCTACACCAACAAAGTTATCTAAAGATTTTGACATTTTATTAACGCCATCAAGGCCTTCTAGTATAGGCACAGTCAAGACTACTTGAGGGTCTTGGTCAAAGGACCTTTGAAGCTCTCTGCCAACAAGAAGATTAAATTTCTGATCTGTTCCACCGCACTCAACATCGGCTTTAAGAGCAACTGAATCATATCCTTGAACTAAAGGATATAAAAATTCATGTACGGCGATGCTTTGGTTTGAAGAATATCTCTTATTAAAGTCATCTCTTTCAAGCATCCTTGCAACATTATATCTAGAAGCTAGATCTATAAGCCCCTCTGCTCCAAGGTCTTTACACCATTCAGAATTAAATCTTACTTCTGTTAAATCTTTTTTTAAAATCTTAAAAACTTGGTCCTTATAACTTTTAGCATTTTCTGCTACCTCCTCTTTTGTTAGAGTCGGCCTAGTCTTATTTTTGCCTGAAGGGTCTCCAATCTGACCAGTGAAATCTCCGATTAAAAATATGACCTTATGCCCAAGGTCTTGAAAGTGTCTAAGTTTATTAATTAAAACAGTATGGCCAAGGTGAAGATCAGGTGCTGTAGGATCAAATCCAGCTTTAATTGTAAGCTGCCTTCCAGAATCCAGCTTACTTTTTAAATCAGATTCAGTAAGAATCTCATCCGTGCCTCTTTTGATAATTGATAAAGCGTCAGTCATCTGCATATCATAGTATTTTTAAGGCATTAAGAAAATCACAATCTTGATACTTATTCTTTTAAGATTAAAATATATATATGTCCCTTTCTGAAAATAAATTCCAACCCGAGTCAGAGCTAATTAAAACTTTGATTGAGAGCTCAAGTTACATTAGTAATTCAAAAATTATTGATAATGCAAAAAAGATAATAGACGCGTGTAGAGAGTCAAAGTCTGAAAGAACAATGCTTGATGCTTTCCTCAGTGAATATGGCCTATCAAATGATGAGGGTGTAGCTTTAATGTGTTTAGCAGAATCTGTTTTGAGAATACCTGATAAATCTACAAGAGATCTGATGATTTCTGAGAAGCTCTCTGGGGGAAATTGGATAGATCATATCAATAAAGCAGATAGTATGTTTGTTAATGCTTCTACATGGGGTCTGTTGCTTGCTGGAACAATGGTGAAGCCTTCTGAGCTATCTAATAATAATCCTGCAAAATTTATAGGAAACCTAATATCAAAATCAGGTGAAATGCCTATTAGAAATGCTGTTTTAGCGGCAATGCATATTCTTAGTAAAGAGTTTGTCATGGGTAGAGATTTTAGTGATGTATTTAAATTAAATGGCTTAAAAGATAATTTGTACTCATTTGATATGTTAGGAGAAGCTGCTCGAACAGAAAATCAGGCAGAAAAATATTTCCAATCCTATCTCGAGGCCATCAATCATGTCAGTAAAATTAATTCAGATACTGGAAATAAAAATGGTGTCTCTATCAAATTATCAGCGCTATATCCAAGATATGAAACAAGAAAAATTAAAAGGGTAAAAGAGAGCTTATCAAAAAAATTAACTGCGTTAATTCATGAGGCTATTGATAAAAATATTGAGATAACTTTAGATGCTGAAGAGCAAGATAGGCTTTCATTAAGTCTTGAGGTTATCGGAGAAATTTTTACCTCAGATAAAGTTAAAGACTATCAAAATATAGGTATTGCACTTCAGGCATATGGAAAAAGATCCATGGATGTAATCGACTGGGTTGAGAAGCTTTTAGAAAAAAGGAGTCCCATTCATGTAAGGCTGGTTAAGGGTGCTTACTGGGATTATGAAATTAAAAACTCACAAATCTCTGGCCATGACGGGTATTCTGTTTTTACAAAAAAGGCTCATACTGATATTTCATATCTAGCATGTGCTGAAAAAATACTGTCAATTGATGGAATCTTTCCTAAGTTTGCAACACATAATGCTCATACAATCGCTGCTATTAGTCAAATGGGTAAGGGAAAAAACTTTGAATTCCAAAGACTTTTTGGCATGGGTGAGCTTCTATATAAAAGTGCTGATAGCGTTCTTGCATCTGAGCATAAGACATCAATTTATGCTCCTATTGGTAAATATAAGGATTTGCTTCCATACCTTGTTAGAAGGCTATTAGAAAATGGAGCTAATAGCTCTTTTATTAATAGATTATTAGATCCTGAAACTGACTCTCTTTGGCTTGCTGATAGCCCGGTAAAAAAGATTTCTGAAGAAATAAAAGATATTCCGCTACCAAGGGATATTTTTGATAAAAGAAAAAATTCAAAAGGGATTGATTTATCAGAAGTTGAAAACCTTAATGATCTTAATGATTTTTTTAAGGGATATGAGGGCAATGTAAAAAAAATTGAGTCTAGTTACCCTGGGAGAGCAGAAGACTCTTCTAAGACTTTTTCTTCGTTATCTCTTTTGGATGCAACAAAGATTGCAGAAGTATCCTTTGATTCAATAAAGGATATTGAACAAGCCTTCTCTACTTATAAACGATCAGAGTGGCAATATACTTCTGTGGATGAAAGATCAAGGATCTTAAATAATATTGCAGACTCCTTAGAAGAGGCTCCTTATGAAATTCTATTTTATCTAATTCACGAGGCAGGAAAACATATAGAAGATGCCATTGACGAGCTAAGAGAGGCTGTTGATTTTTTAAGATACTACAGCTTAGAAGCAAAAAGACTTACGAGCGAACCTTTATCTCTCAAGGGCCCAACTGGTGAAGAAAATATATTTAGATACAGGCCTATGGGAAGATTTTTATGTATAAGTCCCTGGAACTTTCCTGTGGCTATTCTAGTAGGTCAAATCAGTGCAGCTTTGGCAACAGGTAATGATGTGATATCAAAACCATCTGAGCACACCCCGATTCTTGCTCATAT
>CALJHI010000026.1 GCA_938075575.1 uncultured SAR86 cluster bacterium
TGATTCCGACTAAAATAATAGACAATATAATTTTTGAATTGATAAGTTGTTTCATGTTCAGGACGGATTATACTTTGTAAAACTATTTAAGTCTGTGACTATCATAATAAATTAGACAAGATTGATATTTAAAAATGCCAAAAAAGAATAAAGAATTACAAAAAGCGGGTCTTAAGGCAACATTGCCTAGGATAAAAATATTAGAAGTCTTAGATTCCAAGGGCCACCTTAGCGCAGAGGATATATATAAAGAGTTAATCTTGCTTGATGAAGATGTAGGACTCGCGACTATTTATCGAGTACTCACCCAATTTGAATCTGCTGGTATTGTTATAAAGCATAACTTTGAAGAGGGTCATGCGGTCTATGAAATTGTTTCTGATGAGCATCATGATCATATGGTCTGTATAGAAACTGGAAAAATTTATGAGTTCCATGATGAAATCATTGAACAAAGGCAGGCTGAGATCGCTAAAAAACAGGGATTTGAAATAGTTGACCATAATATGGTTCTATATGTTAAAAAATTAGAATCATAAATTCTTAAAAACTCTTGAACTAATAATTTGTACCCATATATATCGTGTATAGAGGGAAAATTATGTCTAAAGAAATTAAAACAGATAGTTTAGATTCTCAAGAAGAAAGCATTGAAACCAACGATAGCGTTGAAACCAATGATAGTGTTGAAACAGATAGCTATGAGGAACTTCTTGAAAAAAAAGAAAATCTAGAAAAATTACTTTTAAGAGCTTCTGCTGATCTTGATAATGCAATTAAAAGAACTTCATCCGAGGTAGATAAAGCTCATAAATATGGGGTTGAAAAGCTTTTAAATGAACTTCTTCCAGTGGTTGACAATATGGAGCATGCTTTAGAGAAACTATCAGATGGAGCATCCAAGGAAGACAAAGAGGGTATCGAATTAACTTTAAAGTCTTTTGAGTCTGCTCTTGATAAATTTGGAATGAGACCTATCTATCCAGTTAATGAGCAATTTGATCCAGAAAAACATGAGGCAGTAACTGTTGTGCCTGATAAAGAAAAAGAAGATGGTTTGGTTGGGGATATTTTTCAAAGGGGCTGGGAGCTCCATAACAGAGTTTTAAGACCGGCAAGAGTAACGGTTATAAAAAATTAGAAAAAGAGGTAAATTATGTCAAAAATTATAGGAATTGATTTAGGAACAACAAATAGTTGTGTTGCAGTCATTGAAGGACAACAGCAGAAAGTTATTGAAAATGCTGAAGGTGGAAGAACCACCCCATCAGTTATCGCATACACAGAACAAGATGAGGTTTTGGTTGGAATGCCAGCCAAAAGACAGTCAGTCACAAATCCTGAAAATACTTTGTATGCTATCAAGCGTCTTATAGGAAGAACATTTGATGACAAGGTTGTTAAAAAAGATGCAGATATGGTTCCTTATAAAATAATCAAAGCTGATAATGGCGATGCTTGGGTTGAGGCTGCAAATAAAAAACTTGCACCTCCACAGGTTGCTGCTGAAGTTCTAAAAAAAATGAAAAAAACGGCAGAGGATTATCTTGGCCATGATGTTAAGGAAGCTGTTATAACCGTTCCAGCATATTTTAATGATGCGCAAAGACAGGCCACAAAAGATGCAGGTAAGATTGCAGGCTTAGATGTAAAGAGAATTATCAATGAGCCAACTGCTGCAGCTCTCGCATATGGACTAGATAAGCACAAGGGCGATTCAACTGTAGCTGTGTACGACCTAGGCGGTGGAACATTTGATATATCAATCATAGAAATATCAGATGTTGATGGCGAGCATCAATTCGAAGTACTTTCAACAAATGGAGATACTTTTTTAGGCGGAGAAGATTTCGATCTTAGATTAATAGATTATTTTGTAGATCAGTTTAAACAAGAATCTGGTTTTGATTTAAAGAGCGATCCACTTGCTCTGCAAAGACTTAAAGAAGCTGCTGAAAAAGCGAAGATTGAACTTTCATCATCAGATCAAACAGAAGTTAATCTTCCATATATAACCGCAGACAGTTCTGGACCAAAACATTTTGTTCATAAAATCACTAGAGCAAAATTAGAATCACTGGTTGAAGACTTAGTCGATAAAAGCTTAGAGCCTTTAAAGGTTGCATTAAAAGATGCAAAATTATCAAAAGGTGAAATCTCTGAAATACTTTTAGTTGGCGGGCAGACAAGAATGCCATTAGTTCAAAAGAAAGTCGCAGATTTTTTTGGAAAAGAAGCAAGAAAAGATCTTAATCCAGATGAAGCTGTTGCTGTTGGTGCTGCAATTCAAGGGTCAGTATTATCAGGCGATACAACAGATGTTTTATTGCTAGATGTTACACCTCTTACTCTTGGTATAGAGACTCTTGGCGGTGTTTCAACTCCTCTTATTGATAAGAATACAACTATCCCAACTCAGAAATCTCAAACTTTTTCTACAGCTGAGGATAATCAAACTGCAGTTACAGTTCATGTAATTCAAGGTGAAAGGACCCAAGCATCTCAGAATAAGTCCTTAGGACAGTTTAATCTTGCTGATATTCCGCCTGCTCAAAGAGGCACTCCTCAGATCGAAGTTTCATTTGATCTTGATGCAAATGGAATACTTAATGTATCAGCAAAAGATAAGAATACTGGAAAAGAGCAATCTATTGTAATTAAGGCCTCTAGCGGATTATCTGATGAAGATATTGAAAAAA
>CALJHI010000027.1 GCA_938075575.1 uncultured SAR86 cluster bacterium
AAAAAGAGATTTAACAATGTCTCTGGATTTTCTTGAGTCAATTTTGTCTCCAACGCTTATTGGAATAACATTAAAGATGCTTCCAGTAGAAACTCTTTGCAATCCTATAATTCGAATATCACTAACTAAAAATTCGTCGAATGCAGAGACGTTAATAGTCAAAAGTAGAATTAATATAGCTTTTTTGATGGTTGCCATAAATATCTATATATACCTTGAAATATCATTAAAAATAGCAAATATCATCAGCATACCCACAAGTACTGCACCGACAGTAAAAACATAGCCCTCAATTTTCTCTGGAAGAGGTTTGCCTCTTACCGCCTCAATACCCAATAACACTAACTGACCGCCATCAAGGACAGGCAAGGGAAGTAAATTAAGAACACCTAAACTAATGCTTAATAACGCCATCAAATATAAAAAAGGTATTATTCCAGCTTTAGCAGTATCTCCAGCCATTTGCGCGATACCAATGGGTCCACTTAAATTTTCAGCGCCCATATTTCCAGTAATCATCTTTCCAATAAACTGAAGAGTTTTTAAGCTTAGGTTATAAGTTTCATATGTACCCTTTACTATGGATTCAATAAAGCTTCTCTTTGAGCCAAACTGAACACCCAATGAGCCAACACTTTTACCTTCTGTATTAATAAAAGAATCAAGATCTACTTGTTTAAATATATTGTTTCCATCTCTTTCAATAATTAGATCAATAGATGAATTTGGCTTATCTTTAATTAAGTTATTAATATCCTGAATATAAACAATACTATTAGAATCTATTTTTGTAATAATATCTCCAGACTCAAGGCCGGCAAGCTCTGCGGAACTTCCCTTTGTTACTTTGCCAATAACGGCAAGATTCTTATATTCAATATCTAATCCAAGGGCTGATAGCGGGTCTTTCTGAAGCTCAGAAGTGCTAAGAAAGTCATTTACAATAATAGCAGATCTATAAGTTTCTCCGGATGTTCTATTTAATAGATTTAAGTTAATCTCGCCAGAAAAGCCAGCATATGAGAGCAATTCTAGTGGTATATCTTTAGGATCAGATATTGTTTGAGAATTTATACCAACAATCTCATCGCCAATATTAATATTATTTGAAGTTTGGAATAAAACTGATTCGTTAATATTTTGAACAGTTGCAACATTGTTGAGATTTGTAGTATTCATAAAAACAATACTAAATACTAAAATAGCAAGTAAAAAATTAGCAAGAGGTCCTGCAAACATAATTGCAGCTCTCTGCCATTTTGGCTTTGAATCAAAAGTATTTTTTAATTGTTCGTCTGTTAACTCATTTCTTATTTCAGGCTCAACTTCAACTAATTTATCAGTAATCATGGAAACATAGCCGCCCAGTGGCAGCGCGGATAAGGCAAATTCGGTTCCATGTTTATCTTTTTTCTTATATATAACTGGACCCATGCCAAGAGAAAAAGTTTGAACGTGAACTTTACACATTCTTGCTACAATGAAATGGCCGTATTCATGAATAGTTACTAAGATGCCTATAAGCACTAAGAATGAAGATATGTATATTAAAGTTGACATAATTTAAGTATTTTTAAGATAGTGATTCTATCACCTTCTTCGCTTGCATGCGTGTTTCTTTGTCCATTTCATATATTGATTCAAGGTCAATATTGTTTGACACTGAAGTAGTATCAAAAGTTCTTCTTATGACTGTATATATATCAGAAAATTTTATTTCATCACTTAAAAATGAAGCAACCGCTATCTCATTTGCTGCATTAAATATGGTCCCAGATAATCCCCCTTCATTACATATATCTCTCGCCATTGTCTCTAAAAATAATCTATCTTTGGGGAAAGGTAAAAAAGTAAGCTCCATCCCTTCAAATTCTAAAGGTCTAAAGTCAAATGGTATTTTTCTATCAAAAGATAATGCATTTGCAATTGGCACCCTCATGTCTGGATTGCTCATTTGTGAAATGCTGGAACCGTCTACAAAAGTCACTATTGAATGAATTATGCTTTGAGGGTGAACAACAAGCTTGAAAAAAGATTCATCTAAGTTAAATAAATATTTTGCTTCTATCAATTCAAGACATTTGTTAACCAAGGTTGCAGAATCAATTGAAATTTTGGAGCCCATAGACCAGTTAGGATGAGAAAGGGCTTGCTTTTTGGTTACATTAGATAATTTATCTATGGGCTGATGCAAAAATGGTCCTCCTGAAGCAGTTATAACAATCTGTGATATATCAGAAGAGTCCTTGCATGATAGCAAGCATTGATTGATGGCATTATGCTCGCTATCAATTGGGATAATATTTGTACCACTCTCTTTAGCAAGCGGTAACAACAAATCACCAGCCACAACAATACTTTCTTTGTTTGCTAGCAGTACATTTCTTCCAGTTTTTGCTGCTAGCATTGTTGTCTTTAAACCCTCAAATCCAGATATTGCTGAAACTATTACATCAATGTCTTTATTCGCAATTAACTCTTCGAGCTCTGCTGAACCAGATAAAATTTTAGGAAAGATACTTGGTGTTGAGTGAAGATCTTGGATGGAGTTATTATTATTAGAATGAACAAATTCAGGAGAGAAATCATTAATAATTTCTTTTGCTCTTTGTACATTGCTATCAAAAGATATGCCAAGCAAGTTAAAAGTATCATAGTTTTCTTTTAGCACTCTTAAGGTGCTATATCCAACACTGCCTGTGCTGCCAAGGATCAAAATATTTTTCATGCCGAGAAATGCATTAAAAGTATGATCAAAACTGGAAAAGATGAGAGATGAGAGTCAATTCTGTCTAATATCCCCCCATGACCAGGCAAAATATTTCCAGTATCTTTAACCCCGGATTTTCTCTTTAAAAAACTGAAGAAGTAATCTCCAACAAAAGCATAAAAAGACCCGGTCAAGAGAATTACAACAAAAGAAAGAGATATATTAAAAAAGAGGCAAAAAACTAAACTTAGAATAAAAATAGACCCCATACCCCCAATAAATCCTTCCAGAGATTTATTTGGACTTATTTCAGAAAATAAAGGTGTCTTTCCATAAGAAGATCCAACTAAATAAGCTGAACTATCAGAAATGGCAGAGTTAAGAATTAAAATAAAAAATAAAATAAAGTTTGAAAATGAGAAGAGGTTTTCAATCTTCATTAAGATTAGCGAACAACAAAAAAAAGAAATTAATATAATGAGTCTGATGTATGTATTATTGAATGAAATAAGATTTAGCTTTGAGGTTTTTTCTGTTAATAAGAAAATGCCAAACAAAAACCAAAAGAAAGTTGAAATCCCTATTACTATAATTAAAAACTTAATTGAGCTTAAGCTTAAGTAATAGCATAGAATCATTAAAACTAAAAAAAATAAGTTATGTATAATTTTATTTTTGTTTGAGTTTCTTAACCACTCATTATTAGTAGCAAAGAGCAGCAAAAAGACCGATAGCAATAATAACTCTACATTTTGAAGATATATGATGCCTAATATTGGTAACGTAATTAGTAACGCTGTTGCGCTCCTGGTAAGAAAATTTGATTTAAACTCTTTTTCCAAAACGTCTACTCACTTTTTTAAATCTACTAATTAAATCTATATATAACTTTTTTGTGAAGTCTGGCCAATATTCATCAATAAACATTATTTCTGCATAAGCTATTTGATATAACAGAAAATTACTCACTCTTTTATCACCGCCTGTTCTAATTAAGAGATCAATGGATTCTTCAGGAACACATGAATTATTAATTATATAATCTTTATCTAAGCTATTGATGGAAATATTTTTTTCTAATGCATCAGCAGCTGCTTTCTTTATTATATTTAGAATATCTTGCTGGCCGCCATAACCAAGGGCTATATTTAGCCTTAAAGAAGGTTTGGCTATTTTCGTTTTATTTTCTGCTAAATTTATTTTACTAACTATGGAATCTCCAAAAGCTTCAATATCACCAAAAAACGAAAGCAAGACTTTTTGATTTATTAGATCTTCAAGCTGATCATCTATTGCTTTAATTATTAGTTTTTTTATGGAGCTTATCTCTTTATTTGGTCTCCCCCAATTTTCTGAGCTAAACGCAAATAATGTTAATGATTCTATGTTTTGGTTGATTGACTCTTCAACAATTTCTCTTACAACCCCAACACCTTTTTCATGACCCTTACTAACCTGAAGAGCATTTGATTTTGCCCATCTACCATTTCCATCCATTATTATCGCTACATTTCTGAGTGCATTAGATTTTGTAACTTCTGATTGAGTAGCCATTAGGCTTTCTAGATTTCTAAAAGATCTGCTTCTTTATCTTTTAAAATTTTATCAACTGAAGAAATATACTTATCAGTTTCTTTTTGAACAAGGTCTTCGATTCTTCTTAGGTCATCTTCTGAGATCTCACCATTGGTTTGCTCTTCTTTAGCAGAATTATTAGAATCTCTTCGTATATTTCTAATAGAAATTCTTGCATTCTCAGCCTCAGCTCTTGCTTGCTTAATGTAGTCTTGTCTAGTCTCTTCAGTAAGTGACGGCATAGTGACTCTAATTAAGTCGCCTGAAGTGCTAGGGTTAAGTCCTAAATTTGAATTCATAATCGCTTTTTCGACTTCTGGAACAAGGCTTTTATCCCATGGAGAAATAACAAGTGATCTACCCTCTTCTACCGAAATATTTGAAGCCTGGTTTAATGGTGTAAGGTTCCCATAGTAGTCAATTTTTATATCATCCAGCAAGGAAGGGTTTGCTCTTCCAGTTCTAATCTTATTAAAGGCAGTTAGTAAAGAGGCTAAAGATTTTTCCATCCTCTCAGAGGTATTTTGTATTAATTGTTCCATATTATGATATTAGTGTACCTACGTTCTTACCGCAAATGATATCTTTTAAAGCATTTTCTTTATTAACGTTAAAGACTTTCATCGGCAGCGCATGATCTCTTGCCAAAGTAAGTGCGGTAGCATCCATTACTTTTAGGTTTTTAGTAATAGCATCATTAAAAGATAGCTCTTCATAAAAAACTGCATCTGGATTAATTTCCGGATCAGAGTCATAAACTCCATCAACTCTGGTTGCTTTTAACATTATTTCAGATTGTGTCTCAATCGCTCTTAAACATCCTGCGGTATCAGTTGTAAAGAAGGGGTTGCCTGTGCCTGCAGTAAATATAACAAAAAAACCGTCATTAAGTAATTGTATGGCGAGTCTTCTATCATAATGCTCGACAACTCCTGGCATTGCTATAGCAGACATAACTCTAGTCTTAATTCCTGACCTCTCAAGCGCATCTCTAAATGCAATTCCGTTCATAACTGTTGCTAACATACCCATATGGTCGCCAGCTACTCTATCCATTCCAGCCTGATTTAGCTTTTCGCCCCTGAATAGATTTCCACCACCTATTACAACACCTATTTGTGCGCCAAGGTTTTTACAGGTTTTAACAGATTGGGCCATTTGGTCTAAAATAGCAGGATCAATTCCATGCTCGTCTTCACCAGCAACAGATTCCCCGCTAAATTTAACAAGGACTCTTTTGTACATTAATTCAGACATTAAATTATTTTAACTGTTCTGCGACCTCGTCAGCAAAATTTTTGGTTTCTACTTCAATACCTTCACCCACTTTCAATCTTGAATATGATTGAATTTTTGCACTATTTGTATTTAGAAGAGTCTCTATTGTTGTATCAGGGTCTTTTACAAATGGCTGAGAAATTAATGATACTTCTGAAAGAAATCTTTTAAGCTTTCCTTCGACTATTTTATCCATTATCTCTTGAGGCTTACCAGATTCTTTTGCTTGAGTAAGGTATATTGCTTTTTCACGTTCTAAGATATCTTTATTGATTTGGTCTTGTGATAGGCAAATAGGATTAGTTGCAGCTACATGCATTGCAATATCTTTTGCAAGGTCTTGATTGCCACCTTCTAAAACTACAACAGTTGCTAATTTAGAATCTGAGTGAATATAAAGACCTGTATTCACTGAGCTTTCATATTTAACTGTTTCAACTCTTCTAATCTGAATATTCTCTCCAATTGACTGCACTAATGCATTTCTTTTTGTTTCTATTTCTGATTCATGAATTGTGCTTATATCCTCAACTACATTTTTAGAAATAAAATTAGCTACTTCATCGGCAAATTCTATAAATTGTGAATCTTTAGCAGCAAAATCAGTTTCTGAATTAATCTCAACTATAGTTGCGTACTCCTCGCCAACAAATGTCTTGAGAATACCATCAGCTGCAATTCTTGAAGCTTTTTTTTCTGCTTTAAGAGCGCTGTTTGATCTTAATAAGTCTAATGCATTATCTAGATCGCCCTCACACTCTACAAGTGCTTTTTTACAATCCATCATGGCTACACCAGACATATCTCTAAGTTGTTTTACTAAAGCTGCTGTAATTTCCATTATTCCTTTTCCTCTTCTGTTTTATCTTCGGTTTGTTTGTTCTCTTCTTCAGAGTCTTCAGAAGGAACTGTTGAAACATTTTCGACCGTTTCAACTTCCTCAACTTCAGCTACTTGTGCAGGATCTGAAATCTTTGGCTCTTCTTTTTTTGCTTTCTGAATAATTGGAGTTTCTGAGTCAGATTTAGCTACAAAACCTTTTGAAGACTCAAGACCTCTCTCACATGCATCTGAAATTATTTTAGTAATTAGTCTAATTGACCTAATTGCATCATCATTACCAGGAATAACAGTATCGATACCATCTGGATTTGAATTTGTATCAACTAAAGCTATCACAGGAATTCCCATTTTCTTTGCTTCAAGTACAGCGATTTTTTCATATTTAACATCTATTACGAAAATTGCATCTGGAAGACCCTTCATGTCTTTAATGCCGCCGACGCTTGCTTGAAGTTTTACATATTCTTTCTGAATTTCTACGGCTTCCTTCTTAATAAGTTTTTCAATTCTTCCAGAAGATATCATTTCTTCAATATCTTGAAGTCTTCTTATAGATCCTCTAATGGTTTTCCAATTTGTAAGGGTTCCACCTAACCATCTTTTGTCTACATATGGTAAATCTAACCTTGAGGCTTCTTCTTTGATTGTCTTGCTTGCAGATCTTTTAGTTCCTACGAATAAAACTTTATTGCCCTTTGAGCAGATGTCTTCAACCTTTGAAGCTGCTGCGCTTAGATATTCTTGAGTAAGCTCAAGATCAATAATGCTTATTTTTTTTCTAGTATCGAAAATATATTTATCCATTTTAGGATTCCAAAATCTTTTCTGATGACCGAAATGGACGCCTGCATGAAGCAGGTCTTTAATTGAAACTACGCTCATATTATTTCTCCTTAGGGTTATTTCTCCAGCCTTCTTATTGCCAACTCAAAGAGCACCCTAGCAATAATCTAAATAAGACCTTCGTGATTAAAGTTTGTGTATTTTATAGAAGTTAAGAGTGTTTTTAAAGAAATATATGACTTAATTTTCAATAGAGTTTAGATCATAGATCCCTGGAATTCTTCCAATAATCTTTTTACTAGCTTTAAGTGCACCATTAGCAAAAATTTTTCTTGAAAGAGCTTTATGGATGATTGAGATTTGGATATTTTCGTTAGTAAATTTAATATCATGTATTCCAAAAAAGCTACCCTTTCTAACGGAACCAGTGTGTATTGATGATATTAAATTTTTAACATCCACTTCTTTGATTAGAGCTTTGAGCTCAATGGCTGTTCCAGACGGGGAGTCAATTTTATTTATATGATGAAATTCTTTTATTTTGCATGATGTGGGTTTATCTAAATTATCTATTATTTTTTTGATTCCATTTTTTAAATTATGTATTCCGGTGCTTAAATTAAAAGATAGCAAAATGGGTAATAATTTTGATAATTCATTAATTTCTTTTATTTGATCATCATTGAAACCAGTCGTCCCGATAATAACTGGGATAAATATTTCTTTCTCTTTGCACTCTGCCAATAGCTCCATAGAAGATTCTGGTCTTGAGAAATCAATAATACAGTCATGCTTGTTTGAAAGACTTTCATTTAAAATATTAAACTCATCATCTTTTGCAACAAGTTCATCTATAGAAGCTCCCATTTTTCCTGAAGCTCCATTTAGATATATGTTAATCATGCAATTTTGATGAGACTTTATTAAATGAATCGGTTCCAGGGTAGTTCTTCTCAGCTAGACTTGATGTAAATTGGTTAAGGAGTTTTAGCTGCTTTTTATCTAGATTAGACGGAGTTTCAACAATGACTCTGCATAGTATGTCACCTCTTCTGCTATCTCTTACCATCGAGGCGCCTTTGTTTCTAATTCTAAAAATTTTTCCAGTTTGAGTTT
>CALJHI010000028.1 GCA_938075575.1 uncultured SAR86 cluster bacterium
ATGTTGTAAATGAGTTGGTATCATCTGAATCTATTGCATTGCTTAATGATGACTACAATGAACTTGATCAACTTTCTCTTGAAGGCCAGTCAATTTCTGACTTAGCTAATTTTGCAGGCAAGGATATAATTTCCTCATCACCCCAAAGCTTCGCTTCTTTTGATTCCGAATTTGTTGACTCAATTAAAGATATTATTTTTGATGACTTTACTGAATTAAATGAACCTAAATTAGTGGACTTGGATGGCATGGTCTATGTTGTATCTTTATCGCAAATAAAAGAGCCTGAATTAAAACCTTTTGACCTTGTGCAGGAAGATGTAAACAGAAGTTTAATTGATATTAATGCTTCGATCATGAAATCTGAACTTGAAAAAGAATATTCAAATCTTACAACAGAAGATGATAAACAAAAATTCGTAGATGGAAATTCATATATATCTAGTGATGCATTCAAAGACATAAAAAGATACTCATCGCTATTACCTCAAGAAATTTTAAGACAGTTGTTTGAATCAATCCCAGGCTCAGAAATGTCTTTATCATCAAATAATGGAGATCATTACTTCATTACTCTTAATGGTTACTCAGAGCCAACTGAACTAGAGAAAAAAGATGTTTTAGAGCAATACAGTCCTTTTAACACAGAAAGGCTTGCCGATAGAATGAATGATATTATGAATGATGATCTTTTTAATAAAGCAGTTATCAAACTAAATGAACAGGTTTTTAACTTGGAGTAATATGAAAAATCTTTACCAATTTTCTTTTTTAACCTTATTGTTATTTCTTTACTCATGTTCAGAAAATATTAGTCCTGTTGATTCTGGGCTAGAAAATCAAGTATTCCATTTTGGAAATGGTGCAGAGCCTCAAGGCTTGGATCCCCATATAGTAACAGGGGTGCCTGAGCATCATCTTCTTATCGGGTTATGTGAAGGCTTAACAACCTCTAATCCAAAAGGTGGCTCTAGTCTATCTGGTGCAGCAGACTCATGGGATGTAAGTGAAGATGGAAAAACCTACACCTTCTTTTTACAAAAAAATGGCAAGTGGTCAAATGGCGATCCAGTAACTGCTGATGATTTTGTTTGGTCGTGGAAAAGAATTCTTACGCCTAGTCTTGGCTCTCAATATCCCGATATGCTTTATTATGTTGTTGGTGCTTCAGACTATCACAACGGTATAACCGATGACTTTAATAAAGTAGGTGTTAAAGCTTTAGATAAATTAACTCTTGAAGTTACCCTCAATAACCCTACGCCTTTTTTCTTGGGACTTCTCAGCCACTACAGCACATGGCCTGTTCATAAAGAAACTGTTTTACAGCATGGATCTATAGATGATAGGAATGGTGGTTGGACAAGGCCAGGAAATTTTGTTTGTAATGGAGCTTTTAAATTAAAATCTTGGGAATTGAATAACAAAATTATAGTTGAAAAAAATGATAACTATTGGGATTCTTCAACAGTTAAATTAAATGAGATTCATTATTATCCCGTAGCCAATACAATGACTGAGGATAGAATGTTTAGATCTGGCCAGCTTCACGTTACTAGCACTCTTCCATCTCAGAAATGTCCTGTTTATATAGAGGAAAACAACCCTAGTCTAAGAATAGACCCATATATGGGAACTTATTTTTATAGATTTAATACAAATAATCCGGCACTAACCGACCCTAAGGTTAGGAGAGCCCTTGCATATTCAGTTAATAGAAAGCAAATAGTTGAAAAAGTTACAAAATGTGGTCAAATTCCAGCTTATTCATTTACACCTCCAGGTTCTAACGGATACGAACCAGATACAGAGATACCATTCGACCCAGAATTGGCTAAACAACTTTTAGCCGAGGCTGGTTATGATGAAAACACTCCATTTCCTAAACTTGAGATATTATTTAATACAAATGAAGATCATAGAAAAGTTGCATTAGCTGTTCAACAAATGTGGCAACAAAATTTAGGAATTAATGTTGAGCTAGTAAATCAGGACTGGAAAGTTTATTTAAATAGAGAAATGATAGGTGATTTTCAGGTTTCTAGAGCAGGGTGGATCGGAGATTATGAAGACCCTAATACATTTCTAGATACTTTGAGACCTAATAGAGGTAATAATAAAACCGGATGGGAAAATCCAAACTATGATGAGTTGATTCACTTAGCAAATTCAAATAACAACCAAGAAGAGAGATATGAACTCTTAAAGCAAGCCGAAAGAATCTTGATTGATGATATGCCAATTGTGCCCCTATACACTTATGTAAGAGTCTACCAATTATCAAGTGATGTTAAGGGTTATTACCCTAACTATCTTGACCATCATCATCCTAAATACTGGTATTTAGAAAGAGACTAAAACTTAATGATAAGAATAATCTTTAAAAGAATTCTTTTAGCTGTCCCTGTTCTTTTAGCAGTTGCTACTTTAACTTTCTTTCTTATCAAGCAAGCTCCAGGTGGCCCTTTTGATGCCGAAAAAGCAGTGTCACCCCAAGTTCTAAAAAATTTAAATGCTGCCTATAACTTAGATGCATCTGAATGGGAGCAATATACTGACTACATGACAGGTATCGTCCAAGGAGATTTTGGTCCATCTTTTAGATATCCTGGCCGCTCTGTTACAGAAATGATATTTAAAAGCCTTCCTGTTACATTTGAGTTGGCAATATATGCAATATTAATAGCATTAATTATCGGAGTTTTATCTGGTGTAATTGCTGCCCTCAAAAGAAACACAATTTTAGATTTTATACCTATGGCAATAGCAATGATTGGAATATGTGTCCCAACATTTCTAATGGGTCCATTGCTTGTTCTTATTTTTGGAATTAATCTAGAGCTACTTCCTGTTTCAGGATGGAATCAAATACCAGGAGATAAAATTCTGCCTTCACTAACTTTAGGTTTTGCCTATGCAGCATATATTGCTAGGCTTAGTAGGGGGGGAATGCTAGAAGTATTGAACCAAGATTTTATTAGAACAGCAAGAGCAAAAGGCCTATCAGAAACCTCAATTGTAGTTAAGCATGCTATGCAAGGCGGGCTTTTGCCTGTTGTTTCTTTTTTAGGACCCGCTATAGCTGGTTTATTAGCTGGATCTTTTGTTGTTGAAACGATTTTTCAAATCCCAGGCCTGGGTAGGTTCTATGTTGAAGCAGCATTTAACAGAGATTACACAATGATTCTTGGAACGACTATCTTCTTTTCAGCAATGATCGTTTTCTTTAATTTGATGTCAGATATAGCTGCCCTATGGCTTAATCCTAGATCCAGGGATGAGTCATGAGTAATAGCTCGTCTTTATGGTCAGATGCTATATCTAGACTATTAAAAAATAAAGCAGCAATGGTTGGGGCTATAATATTAATCCTTTTAATTATTTGTGCAATTTTTGCTCCATTAATTGCTCCATATTCATATTCTTTTCAAAATCTTGACTTGGGTGCATCACCTCCATCAAGTGAGCATCTTCTTGGTACAGATATACTCGGTAGAGATTTATTAAGTAGAATTCTTTATGGCGCAAGAATTTCACTTCTAGTAGGTTTCGTTGCTACAGGTGTTGCTCTTGTTATTGGTGTAAGTTGGGGAATAGTAGCTGGATATTTTGGCGGCAGGGTTGACTCTATAATGA
>CALJHI010000029.1 GCA_938075575.1 uncultured SAR86 cluster bacterium
AAACTCTATGGAGCTAAGGCTAAGAATTTTTAACTAGCGGATTTTCTTTTTAAATTAGAGGTAATGTAATCAAAAGCCTCACTTACCTCGTCTGTGTAAAAAAGATTATCAAGATCTCTTTCACCGATGACGCCGTATTCAAGTAAAACTTCTGTATTAAGGAACCTGCCCCAGAATTCTTTGCCAAACATTACAATAGGAAAATTTTTTTTAATTTTCTGGCATTGAATTAATGTAAGCATTTCAAATAGCTCATCCATTGTTCCAAAACCTCCAGGCATTATGACCAGAGACTCTGCCCTGTATGCAAACCAAAACTTTCTCATAAAAAAATAATGAAAACTAAAGTCTAAATTTTTAGTTAGATATGAATTTTTACCCTCTTCAAACGGCAGCTCTATTGAAAGTCCAATGCTTTTACCCCCTGCATCATGGGCGCCTTTATTTGCTGCCATCATTATGCCGGGTCCAGCACCTGTACAAATGGAATATTTGTTATATCCATATGTATCTTCGTTCCACTTGGCAAGCCTATATGCTAAATCCTCTGCGGCTTGATTATATTTTACTAATTTCAGCTTTGGGTCAGACGAGTTTGTTGATCTTAATTTATTAGCCTCAGCCTCAGAAGGAGCTCTTGCAGATCCAAAGAAAACGATCATATTTTCTATATTTTCTTCTTTGAATTTTTTATCTGGGCCTAAATATTCTTCAAGTATTCTATTCGCTCTACTATTTTCTTTTTCATTCATATCAATACTTAGGATAACAGAATCATCCTACTTAAAGTAAGCTTATTAGAGTTGATAAACTAGAGGTTTGAAAATTCTTTTGTTGCAGATACTAACAAATGAATGATTTCCTGCTCAAAAGCAGAATGACCTGAGTTATTTGCTATTTGAAATTTTGCTTCTGGCCATCTTTCTGAAACTTCAAATGCTGTCTCCATAGGGCAGACCACATCATATCTGCCCTGAATAATAGCAGCAGGGATGTGTCTAATTTTTTCAATCCCATCTAATAGTTGATTCTCATAATCAAGAAACCCTTTATTTATAAAGAAATGATTCTCTATCAAGGCAAATGCCAGCGCGAAGTGAGAGTCAGAAAATTCATCTAACAAAGAATCATTTTTGATTAATTTGCTTGTTGAAGCCTCCCATCTTGACCACTCAACAGCTGCATTTAATTTTGCTTTAGCATCAGAGCCATTAAAGATTTCATTGTATGCAACCATTAAATTATCTCTCTTTTCTTCTGGTATTACCGATATAAATTTAGTCCACTCATCTGGAAAAATTTTGCTGGCTCCTTCTTGATAAAACCAATCAAGTTCTTTTTGGCGCAACATAAAAATTCCTCGAATTATGATTTCACTTACTGAGTCTGGGTATGACTGTGCGTAGGCAAGTGCAAGCGTGGAGCCCCAGGATCCACCAAAGACCATCCATCTTTTTATTCCTAGAAGAGTTTTTAATTTTTCAATATCTTCTACCAAATACCAGGTTGTATTTTTTATAAGACTCCCATGTGGCCGACTTCTGCCACACCCTCTTTGATCAAATACTACGATTCTATAAATAGCGGGATCAAAAAATCTTCTAACATCTTCACTTCCACCGCCGCCAGGACCACCATGAAGAAATATTACTGGCTTGCCTTCTTGGTTTCCGCATTCTTCATAATAAATTTCATGCCCATCAAGATTCATAAATCCAGTATTATAGGGTTCGATATGGGGATAAAGGGTTAGGACTTCATGCATATAAACTAACTTAGCGACTATTTTAAAATTTTTCAAGAAATTAACTTTACAAATTTTCTTTATTGTATTTAAATACACAAATCGTAATTTGATCCTATTGCCGCGATTTAAAAGAAAGTGCTAAAACGGAACTTATATTCTCCGGATCTAATATTAATCAAGATGTCTTGATTTAGATTTATTTATTAATCGTAATTTGATCCTATTGCCGCGATTTAAAAGAAAGTGCTAAAACGGAACTTATATTCCTAGGATTTATATTTAATTAAGAAGGAGATTTTCTTATGAAGTTTTATGTAAATGCAAGATATTTAATAGTACCAATTTCATGTGCAATCACAGTATTGGGAATTATATATGGCGGTATATATTCTTGGACAGGAGTATTTTTATTTGCTCTTTATACCTTAATTGATACTCTCACCAAAGATATACACATAAGGGCTGAGAAGGACGATGAGGGAAATTCTTATGGTATAAAGCTATTTCAGTATTTGGTGATGTATGTAATGTTACCTGTATTTATTATTATCCAAGTATCGGTTGCATGGAGGCTATATCAATATACCTCAGGCATACAACTTGAAACTTTATCATTAGGCGTATTGGCTTATCAAAATGGCATAACTGGACTTAATTTATTTGGTGTAGTCATATCTGCTGCCTTATGGGCTGGATTGGGAATCATTTATGGGCATGAGCTTTCTCATAATAAAAAAGAAGGATTTTTAGTATCTCGTCTTATCATGGCTCTAAGTGGAGCATCTCATTTCACTTATGCGCATGTTTACAATCATCATTTAGATCTAGGGCATGAAGATGATCCGGCAACAGCCCCAAGAGGAAGGAATGTTTATCTTCATACATGGCTATCTCATGCAGGACAATCTAAATTCTCATTTGATATGGAAAGCAAAAAACTAAAGAACAGAGGCAAAAGTTTTATAAATATTGATAACAGGTGGCTGCTTGGTTATTTATATAGCTTGCCCTCAATTTTATTATTTGTCTGGTCTGGCGGTGTCATCGGTTTGCTTGCTCTAGCTGTAATATGGGTATTGTCTAATTTTCTTTTGGAAGCTCTTAATTTTATGGGTCACTATGGGTTAATAAGAAAGGAGGGTGCTGTTGAGCATAGGCACTCATGGGATAATGACTCGGTTTTTACTAGCTGGTTCTTTATTGAGATAGGAAGACAATGTGATCATCATGTGAGAGGAGAGACATATTTTTGGGAACTAGATGATGTTGGTGGCCCAAACTATGGAATAGGCTATTTCAGTTTATTTATTTTAACTCTTATCCCATCTTTATTTAGAAGTTATGTGCAAAAACATCTAGATAATTGGGATGAAAAGTATGCAACAGATGAAGAGAGAGATATAGCTAAGAAATTCAATGTTAATCCATCTAGAGAAACATCTTTAGCTACATAAAAAACAATTAAATGTTAAAGATATTTAAGAAAAAAAGACTTCCGAAGAGGGCAGCTCTCCTCCAAAGCAATATTGATTTTGAAGTATTGCCTAGAACAACTCTGCTTTCTTCGGCTCTTTCTGAGGGCATAAATTGGCCACATAGATGCAAGGTAGGCAGCTGTGGCACTTGCAAGTGCAAGATTATATCTGGTGAAATAAAACCGAATATTGATTTTAGTTATACATTAAAACAAGAAGAACTAGATGCAGGTTTTATATTGGCCTGCCAAAGTGAACTAATATCTGACATAGAAGTTGAAATAAACATAAATAATAAGGAAAAAAATGAAAAATCTTAAAGCTTTCGCAATCATTGGCTCAATAACTGCAACTGTAGGCATTTTATTATATTCTCTTGATGCACACCTTAACTACCGAAATTTAATTTGGGCAATAGGAATATCAATCACCCTATTAATTACACACATAATTAATATGGCTGTGTATTTTAAAGTTGCTGGTGATGAGCCCTACAAATGGTTTAAATAACAAAAGAATGGTGCCCAGAGGTGGAATCGAACCACCGACACAAGGATTTTCAATCCTTTGCTCTACCGACTGAGCTATCTGGGCTAATTATTGAAATGGGATTATAAGAAAGTTTTTAGTTAATGTCATCAAGACTTTAATCTAATGATTTAAATCCAGATGGCTTCTCATAATCCTCATTATTTAAAAACTTATCCATTTGAGAGTAAAGCCACTTCCTGTCATCAGAATTTGACATATCTAAGTGTTTTTCATTTATGAGAGTGGTTTGATGAGACCTCCATTGCTCCCATGCTTTCTGAGAGATCGTGCTCATTAACTCTAGCCCTTTTGGCCCAGGCATTGGGGGCATCATTAATGCAGGGAGTTCCTCATTTAGTTTTTTGCAAAGGATTTTTTTTGTCATAATTTTCTTAATATTTTTTTTATAGGCTGAGGTATTCCAAAATTATTAATTTCATTCGTGTTAATCCAACTATACTCCATGTTAGAAGAAACACTAAACACCTTATTAAACTTAAGCATAGTAATTCTAATGTCTAAATCTAAATGAGTTAGTTTATGTAAAATATTATATGTATTAACACTCACAGCGTTCTTAATTTTTATAACTTTTTGATTTTCATCCCTTACTTCAAGTGGCATCCAAAGAGACTGCCAGAACCTGTTTTCATCTCTTTTAAATAAGAGTATTTTTTTATCAGTGTATGCAAGTATTAAGTCTAAGAATTCTTTCTTTACTTTTCTTTTTTTAGGCTTATTTTTAATAATTTCAATTGAGTTCAAAGATGTTAAGCAATTATTTTCTAGAGGACATATCTCACAATTTATGTTTTTAGCAGTGCAGATAGTGGCTCCTATATCCATAATACCCTGAGTAAAATCAAAGATTTCACTATCAGGTTTAAGTAACTCAGATTTCTCCCACATACTTTTATCGAAATTTTTTCTCTCTGCAATATTTATATTTAGATATCTAGATATAACTCTTTTTACATTTGCATCAAGAATTGGATATGGCTGCTTAAATGCAATAGCCATGATTGCTCCTGCTGTAGATCTTCCTATGCCGGGCAACTCTCTAATCTCCTCAAACTTAGAAGGGAATTTACCTTTGTAATGATATTTTATAATTTCTTTTGCCTTAAATATATTCTGGGCTCGTCTATAAAAACCGAGACCAGACCATAACGCCAATATTTCATCTTCAGAGGCATGTAATATACTTTTTAAGCTAGGGTATGTTTTGATAAATTTTTTAAAATAAGGAATTGCTGTCTTCACTTGGGTTTGCTGCAGCATTATTTCTGATATCCATACTCTATATGGAGTAGTTTTTTTTCTCCACGGAAGATCTTTTCTTCCATTGACCTTATACCAATTAATTATATTTTTTGAAAAGGCGGTGTTTGAAGGAGCCAAGATTATTTATTTTTATAAATTATGCTTCTGAGATATGTTTCCATTATCATCAAATACATATTTAATAGGTGCGCCAGTCTGTATTTCTAAATTTACTATTTCATCTTCTGTCATTTCATCTAGCTGCATAATTAAAGATCTTAGTGAGTTTCCATGAGCAGCAATTAAAATATTGGAGCCTTCTATCACCTTTGGGAGAATTTCTTTATTAAAGTAGGGTAAAACCCTCTCACCAGTATTTTTTAAACTCTCTCCATCAGGCGGGGGGACGTCATAAGACCTTCTCCATGTATGAACCTGTTCATCACCCCACTTCTTCCTTGCCTCATCTTTATTCAAGCCTGCCAAGCTTCCATAGTTCCTTTCATTTAAGGCAATATTTTTAAAGACAGGAATATCTTGTTGGTTAATTATTTCGAGAATCATTGACCCTGTAATCTGAGCTCTTGTTAGCTCTGAGGTGTACATAGCATCAAAGGTAACTCTTTCTGCTTTAATAAGGTTTCCTGCATTCCTTGCTTCTTCTTCGCCTTTGCTTGTTAGGCCTGGATTTCTCCATCCTGTAAATAAATTCTTCTCATTCCATTCACTCTGGCCATGCCTTACAAGGATTAGATTTCTTTTTGCCATAATTTAATAATAATAAGATACAACTCATGTATTTTAATGGATAATATGCGCATGATAGAGTTTTTTTCATTTTTATATGACCAATGGTTCTTGACAGTTCCTTTATTAATTTTTATAAGTCTCTTTTTTTCTTCTTTATCTAAAAAAGGTGGAAAAAAAATATCTACTCATGAGCTGGTAAGTATGAATAATTCAGGTTCGGCAAAATTAGTTGATATAAGAAGCTCTAGTGAATTCAATGAAGGGCATATTACTGGATCCATAAATATTCCTTTCCCAGACTTTGAAAGAAGACATCATGAGCTTCCGAACAGAGATGACATTTCTATTGTTTTAATATGCGAGATGGGGAGTCAATCTGGTAACGCGGGTGAGATTCTTCAAAAATCTGGATTTAAAGATAATTTGATTTTAAGTGGCGGAATATCTGAGTGGCGCCATAACAATCTGCCTTTAGTATAAATCTATATACCAAGCTCTTTCATTTTCTTTGCTAACGTATTTCTTCCCCAGCCTAATAGGGTAGCTGCATCATTCTTTTTACCATTAGCCTTTTCTAAAGCTATTTTAATTATAATTTTTTCAATTTTTGGATTTACAATATCTAACATTTTTTTATCTTGTTCAGCTGAAATATTTTTGAGCCAAGATGAAAAACCATCCTCCCAGGTTGATCCTGATAAGAGTGTTTCATTTGAACTAATGTCTAATATCTCATTAGGCAGGTCGGAAGGTTGAACATTTTGAGTAGGACTCATTAATGTTAACCAATAACAAGCATTCTCAAGTTGTCTAACATTTCCAGGCCACTGATAATTGCATAGTGTTTCAATAGATTCTTGTGAAAGAACTCTTAATTCCTCGCCTAGAGAGTCTGCATTCTTTTTTAGAAAGTATTTAGCCAGTATCTCGATATCCTCCTTTCTGTCTCTCAGAGGAGGAACATCAATTTTAATAACATTTAGCCTATAAAAAAGATCCTCTCTGAATTTTGCTTGCGCTACAAGGCTAGGAAGGTTTTGATGAGTGGCAGCTATTATCCTCACATCAACTTTTATAGGCTTGTCACCGCCAACCCTATAAAATTCTTTATTAGATAATACTCTCAGCAGTCTTGTCTGAGAGTCTAGTGGCATATCTCCAATTTCATCTAAGAACAATGTTCCTCCATTTGCTTGCTCAAATCTACCTAATCTTCTCTCTACAGCTCCTGTGAAAGCTCCTTTTTCATGGCCAAATAATTCAGATTCAACTAGTTCTTTAGGGATATCAGCCATGTTTAAAGCAATAAATGGCATATCATGTCTTGGGCTATTTTTGTGAAGAGACTTTGCAATCAGCTCTTTACCAGTTCCTGATTCTCCCTGGACCAGAACAGTTGCATTTGTTTTAGAAAGCTTTCCAATTGCTCTAAAAACCATCTGCATGGTTTGAGCTTTACCTATTATGTCAGTTTTAGGAGCTGACTTAAGGCCTCGAGTTGATGGCTTCTTCTCGAGCGCTCTTTTTACTATCTGAATAGTTTCTTCAAGATCAAAGGGTTTAGGGATGTATTCAAAAGCGCCACTTCCGTAAGAATCAACTGCAGCCTGCATATCAGCAAAAGCTGTCATCACAATTACAGGGAGATCAGAGAAGTTATTATTAATATGTTTTAATAAATCATAGCCATGCATTCCAGGCATATGCACATCTGTAATTATCAAATCCGGAGTATCTAATCCTAAATTTTCAATAAGATCTGATGCATTTGAAAAAGTTCTTATCTTATAGCCAGCAGAGCTTAAACTTTCCTCTAATACAATCCTTATGGCCTCATCATCATCTGCTAGCCAAATTTTATGCACTTTCTGTCCTTATATTTTTTATGCCCAAAGGAATTAATATTGAAAAAATAGTCTCGCCAGGCCTTGAAGAAAATGATATACCTCCTCCGTGCACTCTAATTATATCTTGAGCGATAGACAGACCCAGGCCAGAACCATCTTCCTTGGATGAAATCATTGGAAAAAATACATGTTCTTGAATTTCATCAGGAATTCCAGGCCCATTATCAATAATATCTATACAGCATACTGTTAAGTGCATTATTCCATTTACTGGTTTGCTGTACTGAATCCTAGATCTTATTTTAATTTCGGCATTCTCTTTATTTAGCATAGCCTGCTGAGCATTCTTAACAATATTTAGCACTGCTTGAATAAACAAATCTTCATCACCATCCAGCTCTGGAATACTTGGATCATAATCACGACTTAGCTTAAGATTTGATGATAGTTCAGCTTCAGCCAATGAATAAACTTTCTCCAGCGCAGAATGAATATTGAATTTTTCTTGATTTGGTTTTTGTGGCGGCGTTAATATTTTTGTAACTATGCCATTTAGCCTTTCAGTTTCATCAATAATTATTTTTAAGAATTTTCTTGAGTAATCATCATCAAGTTTAGAAGATAGTATCTGAGCACTTCCTTTAATACCTGAAAGAGGATTTTTTACTTCATGCGCCAAAGTTCTAGCAAGGTTTGCAGCTATTTTTTGAGTTGAAAAAATCTTAGTAGAATCTATTATCTTATTTAGACTATCTACGCACTTAATCTCAATTATTATATTATTATATTTTTCACTATAAGAAGCCGTTAGATCCACTATTCTCTTCTCACCATCTTTTGATGCGAGCTCAAGATCTCTTTTTGTAAATGAGCCTGATTTTAAAAGAGTTGACCTAAGCATATCTATCAATGATTTATTTTTATCTTCAGGATATTGATTTGTTAGAGAGTCTGTATCTTGATTAGAATACCAGCCATTATTTAAAGCAGACTCATTAATCCAGACGATTTGAAGATTTTGATCAAGGATGATTACTTCAGAAGAAAGTTGATTGAGTATCGATGTATTTAATTCTTCTTTTTTTATCATGTAAAAAAAGGCTCCTCTATAGAGGAGCCATTTAGCTATTTATTTAGTAAGAGTTCCTACAATGTGCTCTAAAATTTTGTAAGGATCAGCATTCGAAGCAGGTCTTCTGTCTTCCAGGTACCCATTCCAATTATGCTCCACAGTGTAAACAGGTATACGAATACTCGCTCCCCTGTCACTAACTCCGTATGAGAATTGGTCAATGCTTTGAGTTTCGTGTAGACCAGTCAACCTCATGTCATTGTCTGACCCATATGCATCAATTCCATCTTGGTGCACTTTGCCTAACTTTTCACACATTGAAGAAAAAAGTTCTTCTGTGCCATTTGATCTCATTTCTTCATTAGAGAAATTGGTATGCATACCTGAGCCATTCCAATCACCGGTCTTTGGCTTTGGATGGATATTCACACCAACTCCAAATTCTTCAGCAATCTTGTAAAGCATATATCTTGATACCCATAGATCATCAGCAGCTTTAATGCCTTTACCTAAACATTGGTACTCCCATTGCCCTAAAGCAACTTCTGCATTTGTTCCTGTTAATGTAATGCCAAGATCTAAACATGCCTGAAGATGAGCATCAGAAATTTCTCTACCAACTACATTTCCAGCTCCAACTCCACAATAGAAATCTCCCTGTGCTCTTGGCTCTCCATTTTCCCAGCCTAGAGGCTCACCAGTCTCAGGATCTGTTAAGAAGAACTCTTGCTCAAATCCAAACCACCACTCATCAGAAACAACTGCTTCTGCAGCAGCTCTATAGTTTGATGGGTGAGTGGTATGATCAGCTGATTGTACTTGGGTCATTACTAGGTCATGACCATTAGGGTTTGAGTAAGTTTGTACAGGTAATAGCAAGCAATCAGAACTTCCACCCTCAGCTTGTTGCGTTGAAGATCCATCGAAAGACCAGTCTGGAGGTGTATCAGCATCCGTAGCCTTAACTTTGCTCCTCATTGACGATTCAGGCTTATAGCCATCAAGCCAAATATATTCATAAGTTTTGTAATTTGTCATAGTTGCTCCTTAAAATATGTTAGCACCTTTATATATGCAATAACGATGCCGCACTATTTATACTATAATGCACAAAACAAGTGCTTATTATGCATTAAAAAAGTGCATTAGTGTTTTAAAAGCTTAATAAATGTGCGTTAATTAAGATCTAAGAATAATTGTATTTGGTTAAATTTATGACTAAAGCTTGAGAAAGAGTGATCTCCCCCATATGCAATGCTTATGTAAGAGCCAGAAAAGTAAGAAATTGTTTTTATATAATCTAATATTTCGTCACCCGACTCAACAAGAATCAGAATATTTTCAGGATACTTAATTTTTTTATAACTCAAGGACCTTAAAAAATTAATATCATCTTTAGTAATTAAAAATTTATTTCCTGTATCATAATTCTCGTTTTTACCAAGATAAATATCAAAGCCCTCAAGAGGAGGGATGGCAGGGTTAATTAAAACAGCTTTTGTATTATTTTTTTGTGCAAAATAAAGTGCATAGTATCCACCCAAAGAGCTACCTACAAAGGCGATATCTCCTTTTGTAGACTTAATAATATCTTCAATTTGAGCATAGCTATCTAGTATATTATCTTTAATATCTGGAACTATGATTTGGGTTTTTCTTGAATGAGTTTTTATTAACCCATTAAAAGCTTTAGCTTTACTTGACTCTGATGATGACTTGAATCCATGAAAATAGATTATAGTTTTAGACATCCTTCATTAAATTTTGAAGGTCTTCACAGGAAGCAATACCAGATATAAAAATGCTTTCCAGCCATTCGGTTAAAAATCTATTTTGTTGATGCTTTTCATCTGCTGATTGAATTTTAGATTTTTTTAAAAAAGTCGGAATAGCTCTTTCTCCCTGATATGAGACGGTTTCTGCAAGCCTAGCATCAAGACTAACTCTTATTCTTAAGGAGAAATCATTAATAGAATTTTTCTTATGACTATGCTGCTTGGCCTCTAGAATAATGGTATGTTTTGTTTTATCTAGCACTAGAAAATTAATTATCTGGCTAGTATCTCCAGGGTTTATAGTCTCAAAACGATATTCTTTTTTATCATAAGGACCAATTAGCCTATTTATTCTTAGATAATTTGCCTCACAGATAGATTGATGATGAGCTGTTTTTGGAAGATTTTTTATCATTTGTTAAATTCTATATTCTTTTTTTATTGGTGTATATTCTTTGCAAGACTCAAAATAGCCCATGACATGTTTTTTCTCTTCCTTGCAGAATTGATTGATTGCATCTCGAAAATCTTTATGAAGGATGTAGTGAAAAGAATTGCTTAGCACAGGCTCAAAACCCCTTCTAATTTTATATTCGCCCTGTATACCTGGATCATAATAATGGATATTATTTTTAATGCAGTAGTCAATGCCTTGGTAATAACAACATTCAAAATGTAAATTTGGAATATCTTCTTCACAACCCCAATGTCTCCCATAAAGTGTTTTCTCACCTCTAAAGCAAAGAGAGCCTCCAATAATTTTATCGTCTCTTTTGGCAAAAAAGATCACAGGCTTTAAAAAATCTTTATAACCATGGATAAGCTTAAAAAAGTCCATATTAAGATATGGTTGTTGCATTCTTTGATAGTATGTATTCGTATAAAATTTATAGAATTCTTTCCAGTCTTTAAGCTCAAGAGAATCTTCTTCCAGGGTATAAAAGGTTATCCCTAGTTTTTTAATTCCCTCTCTTTCTTTTTTGATATTTTTTCTTTGCCGAGACGTAAAAATACCTAAAAAGTTTTCAAAATTTGAGAAATTTCTGTTATTCCAAACAAATCTATAACCAAACCTTTCAATGAAACCATTTTCTTTTAACACTTGTTTTGATTTATAGTCTGGATATAAGACATGCCATGACTCTATATTCATTTCCTTCATTTTTTCTTTAGTTGTTTCTATCAAAGCAAAGAAATTACTATAGTTATTAGATATTAATTTTGGAGTTTCACATGGTGTAAAGGGAATAGCTGTAAGAAACTTTGGATAATAATTTCTATTAGCCCTATCAAGGGCATAAGACCACTGTTGATCAAATACAAATTCGCCCCGACTGTTGTTTTTAAGATACAACGGCATAAATTCATTAAGAGTTTCATTATTATAAGAAACTGCATGATGAGGATGCCACCCAGATGAGGAGCTCGCAGAACCACTTTCCTCCATAGATTTTAAGAATTTATATGACATAAATGGAGAATTATAATTATCAGATATTCTCTCAAACTCATTATTTGATATATCAGAAATGCTTTTTATGAAATCGTTTTTTATAAGCATTTAAATTAAAAATATTTCTATAGCAAAACTAATTACCAATAAAATACCCACGTTGTTATTAAACTTAAATGCCTCTAGATATCTTCCCTCTTTAACAAGATTGGTCTGAAGATAGAAAAAGATAAGTAATAAACAAAAAATTATTGTAAAAAAATTTGAAAAACTATTTATGTAAGCAATTAAAACTATGGCCGCATAAAATATAAAGTGCAATATATTAGAAATAAATATTGTTTTTTCGCCCCATAAAATTGGGGTCGAATTTATACCGATCTTAATATCATCATCAATGTCTTCTAATGCATAGATGCTATCAAAGCTTACAATCCATGCAATGAGACCGATGTACAAAATCATCAAAGATAATGAGAAGCTATCTGATTGAAGAGAGTAAGATATTATTGATCCAGACCCAAATGTTATGCCCAAAACGACCTGAGGAGCCTTGATAAAACGCTTGGCTAGAGGATAAAACAAAATCAGTAGTGAAAAGAATAATGCTAATTTAATAGTAATGGGAGGAGTGAAAAGAAGTAAGCTTATTGAAGCAATAGATAGAATAATAAAAAATACCCATGCCTCTCTGAGGCTAATTTCACCAGATGCAATAGGCCTATCCTTTGTTCTTTTAACCAGCCTATCAAACTTATAATCACTAATATCGTTAATAACACATCCGCAAGACCTTACCAAGATTGCTCCAGTTAATACGATAAGATAATTTTCAAAATTAACATAACCTTCGTTGACAGCCCCGAGCATAAGTCCAAGCATGGACGGCCATAACAAAAGGTATATTCCAATTGGCTTATCGAGCCTAGCTAATCTTATATAACTTAAAAACGTTTTCATATTAGAAAAACTTCCATCACTGAAATAGGTTCAGAGTTAACGGAGTATTTTATTTTTCTGCCCCAATAAATATTCCTTTCTTTACTTAAAAATGATGCACAGACCATTTCTAGTTTTGTGAAAATACCAGGAGCAAAAAGAATGTCACCCAGCGGAGCATTTCCTATCTTGCCAAGAGAAGATAGCCCATTATGTATAGCTGAAGTGGGTATTACTGATTTAGCATAAACAACTGGAGTATTGTCGCCTAATAGGATGACTCTTCTAACTCTAAAGGTTTTAGAATTAGATTTTAGGAATAGTCTTTCCTCTTGTGAAATTTCATCAAGCTCATCATTTAACAATTTAAGCTCAAATTCTTGACTTAATTTTATCCTATTTGTTATTGGGCCTGATTCTGCTAACCACGACAACACAGTTGCATCAACTTTAGACTCAATAGATTCTATGTTAGTCCAAGGAGAAATTTGATTAAGTTCCATTAAGTAATTAAAGTAAATCTGATATTATACTCCGAACTTTTTATCATCATTTGGAATAGACATTAATTATGGAATTAAAAAAATGGGAATGTATTGTTTGCGGGCTTATCTATGACGAAGCTCTGGGGTGGCCTGAGGATGGTATTGAGCCTGGAACAAGATGGGACGATGTGCCCGAAGACTGGCTATGCCCAGAATGTGGTGTAGGCAAGGAAGATTTTGATATGATAGAGATGTAATGCTAGATACACCTAACAATTTAACTAGAAACATACTAATTGGAATGTTTGCTGGCTTTGTTATAGGTGCAATTTTTTATTACACAGACCTTTTTAGTGACCAAGTAAGCTTATTTATTGAGAAGTATGTATTTGTTTTAGGGAGCACAATTTTTATCAATCTCTTAAAGATGCTAATTGTGCCATTGATATTCTTTTCGCTTGTGTCTGGGATTTCATCATTAAGCAATTTAAGCAGTCTTGGGAAGATTACAACAAAAACAATCGCATTATATTTAGCTACTACCGCTGTGGCTGTAAGTCTTTCTCTTTTAATTGGAACTATATTTAAACCCGGCTCAGGATATTCATCTGATATTGCAGTTGCGCCAGAGAACCTTCCTGAAAGTCAGGGCGTTTTTGAAACAATAGTTAATATATTTCCTCCAAATATAATAGATGCAATGGCAAATAATGAGATGCTCGCAGTTGTATTTTTCAGCATATTATTTGGTCTGGCTCTTAACAAAACAAATCATTTGAC
>CALJHI010000030.1 GCA_938075575.1 uncultured SAR86 cluster bacterium
TTGAAGCTTTCCTTCCACATAGACACTCGAACCCTTATCAAGATATTTTTCAACAATCTCAGCTAGCTTTCCAAAAAAAACAACTTTATGCCATTCAGTTTTATCTCTCATCTCGCCACTTTCTTTATCTTTCCAAGATTCGGTTGTTGCAATTGAAAGGTTAGCCACTGCAGATTGTGTTGCTGTATATCGCATTTCAGGTTTTTGACCTAAATTACCAACCAAAATAACTTTATTTACACCTCTACTCATAATTACCTCTTATAATATTCTATGAAGTTTAACTCAAATTAATTTTTTCATCACGGATTATTTCTCTCTTATGGACAATATTTATATCAAAGGTGCTAGAACACATAATTTAAAAAATATTAGCCTTGAGATTCCAAGGAATAAAATAATAGTTATTACAGGGTTGTCTGGTTCAGGAAAATCATCATTAGCTTTTGACACTCTTTATGCTGAAGGTCAAAGAAGATATGTCGAATCGCTATCAACTTATGCTAGACAGTTTCTATCTATGATGGAAAAGCCTGATGTTGATCAAATTGAAGGATTGTCCCCTGCAATCTCAATAGAGCAAAAGGCAACATCTCACAATCCAAGATCGACTGTGGGAACTGTAACTGAAATCTATGATTATCTTAGACTTCTTTTTGCACGAATAGGAGTCCCTATCTGCCCTGATCACAATGAAGAGCTCAGAGCTAAAACTGTTTCTGAAATATGTAATGATATTTTTAAAATGAAAGAAAATTCTAAGTTAATGGTGCTAGCGCCGGTAGTTAGAGGAAAAAAAGGAGAACATAACGCCATATATGAAGATTTAAGAAAAGCAGGATATGTTCGAGTTAAGATTGATGGGGTTGTTTACCCAATTGAAGAATTTCCTGAGCTTGAGAAAAATAAAAAACATGATATCTCGGCTGTAATTGATAGGATTATTTTAAAGAAAACAGATGAAACGAGATCGAGACTTTCTGAGTCGATTGAAACTTCATTGATGTTATCTGATGGCCTGGTAGAGATAGAAGAGATTGACTCAAATAATGACATAAAATTATTCTCATCAAATTTTTCATGTTCACAATGTGGTTATAGTATTCCAGAGCTAGAGCCCAGAATGTTCTCATTCAACAATCCTTATGGGGCTTGTGAGAAATGTGATGGTCTTGGAGTAATTCAATATTTCAATGAGAAAAGATTAATTCAAGATGAAGATGTTTCAATTAATAATGGCGCGATAAAGGGGTGGACTAGGAGAAATAGATTTTATTTCTATCAGCTAAAGTGTCTGAGTGCTCATTATAACTTCAGCTTAACTTCCGCATGGAAGGACTACCCTGATGATATTAAACAAATTATACTCTGGGGCTCAAAAGATAAAGTAGATTTTTCGCATAGATTTAGAAGTGGAAGTAGAATTGTAAGAAAGCATAAATTTGAAGGCATTATTCCAAGCACGGAAAGAAGGTTTAAAGAGACAGACTCCGAATACATAAGAGAGGAGCTATCGAAGCTAATGTCTAAAAGTTCTTGCAATGTTTGCAATGGATCAAGGCTTAATAAAATATCTAGAAATGTTTTTATAAATGATACTCCGATTGGTGCAATAACTTCGTTAAGAATTAATGATGCGCTATCTTTTATAAAAAAGATGAGGCTGGATGGCGCAGAGTTAAAAATAGCAGAGAAGATTTTAAAAGAAATTTCTGATAGATTGACATTCCTTGAAGATGTTGGTCTTAGCTATTTAACGCTTGAGAGGAGTGCTGAAAGCTTATCCGGCGGAGAAGCGCAAAGAATAAGATTGGCTTCTCAGATTGGTTCAGGCCTTGTAGGGGTTACCTATGTATTAGATGAGCCTTCGATTGGGCTTCATCAAAGAGACAATGAAAAGCTAATTAGAACACTGAATAACCTTAAGAATCTAGGCAATACTGTTATTGTTGTTGAGCATGATGAGGAAGCTATAAGATGCGCTGATCATATTATTGATATTGGTCCTGGGGCTGGCAAACATGGTGGTGAGATTTGTGCCCAGGGAACTCTTGAAGATATTCTTGGAAATAAAAACTCTATTACTGCAAAATATTTATCTGGTGAAAAAGAAATAAAGGTACCAAAATCTAGAAAGAAGCCATCTGATAAATATATTAATATTATTGAATCAAGGGAAAATAATCTTCAAGCAGTTTCTGCCAAGATACCTGTTGGTCTATTCACTTGCATTACTGGAGTTTCGGGGTCAGGAAAATCATCATTGATCAATCAGACTCTTCTTCCACTAAGTTCTTTTATGTTAAATAAATCAAAGCTGACTAAAGAAATTAAATGTCAAAAAATAGAAGGGCTAGAAAATCTTGATAAAGTTATAAATATTGATCAATCACCTATTGGGAGAACCCCCAGATCAAACCCAGCAACATACACAGGATTATTTTCTCATATAAGAGACCTCCTATCTCAAACTGTTGAGGCTAGATCAAGAGGATATAAGCCTGGAAGATTTAGCTTTAATGTCAAAGGTGGAAGATGTGAGGCCTGCCAAGGTGATGGTATGACCAAAGTTGAAATGCATTTCCTTGCAGATGTATATGTTAAGTGTGATGTATGTAATAGTCAGAGATACAATGAACAAACTCTTGAAGTTAAGTTCAAAGGAAAAAACATAAGTGATATCTTGAATATGACTGTTGAGGAGGCATTGGATTTTTTTGAAGCACACCCGGCTATAAAGAAAAAGCTAGTCACATTAAATGATGTTGGTTTGGGTTATATAACTCTTGGTCAATCAGCTATAACATTATCTGGTGGAGAGGCTCAGAGAATTAAACTTGCCAAAGAGCTATCTAAGAGAAGTACTGGAAAAACTCTTTTTATATTAGATGAGCCCACAACTGGACTTCACTTTGCTGATATTGAACTTCTTATGAATGTTCTGAAACGGCTAAAAGATCAGGGAAATACTATTGTCGTAATAGAGCATAACTTAGATGTTATTAAGACCGCTGATTGGATAATTGATCTTGGTCCAGAGGGAGGTAGCGAAGGAGGTACTATTGTTGCCGAGGGCACTCCTGAAGAAGTTGCAAATAAAAAAGGTTCCTATACAGGAACCTTTCTCAAACAAATTATTTAAATTTAGGCTGCTGATCCTTCTTCTAGTTCTGTAGTATTTTCTACATTATCAGCCGAATCTCTATCAACTAATTCAATATATGCCATATCAGCTTTATCTCCTGGTCTGAAGCCAGCTTTGATAATCCTTGTATATCCTCCACTTCTGTCTTTCGCATTTACAGAAACAATACTAAAAAGCTTCCCAACAGCTGAGTCTGAGCGAAGCTTGCTGAATGCATGTCTCCTATTAGCTACAGTATCGACTTTAGCAAGCGTAATAAGTGGCTCAATAAATTTTCTTAACTCTTTTGCTTTTGGTAAAGTAGTTCTTATTATATCTTGCTCAATAAGTGCAATAGAAAGATTCTTAAATAAAGCCTTTCTATGTGATGAATTCCTATTGAGTTTTCTTCCTGCTTTTCTATGTCTCATCTTTTTATCCTAGTGGTGGCCAATTCTCAACAGTCATACCTAAAGAAAGATTTTTTGACGCTAAAACGTCTTTAATTTCATTAAGTGATTTTTTACCAAGATTTGGGGTCTTTAAAAGGTCAAACTCAGATCTATGTATTAGATCTCCAATTAAAAATATACTCTCAGCCTTTAAACAATTAGTAGATCTTACAGTAAGCTCTAGCTCCTCAATAGATCTTAATAATAATGGATCAAAGTCGTTCTGGTCCTTTTTAGCCTCTTGCTCAGCAATAGCATCTAGATCTACAAAAGAACTTAATTGTTGTTGAAAAATAGTGGCTGCATGCTCAATTGCCATTTTTGGATCTAAAGTTCCATCAGTTTCTAGTTCAATTAAAAGCTTGTCAAGATCTGTTCTCTTTTCAAATCTAGCGTTATCTACATTGTATGAAACTCTTTTAACTGGGCTATATGAAGCATCCACTCTTAACCCGCCTACAATTCTTTCCTCTTCGTCCCTTAAATCAGCAGGTTCATACCCTCTACCTGTTTTAACTGTTAAAGTCATTTTAAGATTAACCTTATCAATTATTGATGCTACGTGAAAGTCCTGATCAACTAACTCTACATTTCCAGGGACTTCAAATGAAGACGCTAAAACATCACAAGGGCCTTTAACATCTAACACGATTTCAGCACTATCGCCCTCAATAATTTTTACAGGCATATCTTTTATGTTTAATAAGATATCAATCACATCCTCTCTAACACCTTCGATAGTACTGTATTCATGAGAAATACCGTCAATCACCACGTCAGTCACTGCTGCGCCAGGCATAGATGAAAGCAATATTCTTCTTAAAGCGTTGCCAAGTGTATGTCCAAAACCTCTTTCTAGAGGCTCAAGAGTAACCTTGGATAAGGTTGGTGATATATCATCAACCTGGATGTCTGTTGGGACTAGTAAATCTATTACTGATGTTTGCATAATTTTATCCGCCTTTAATACTTATTTTGAGTAAAGCTCAATAATAAGATTTTCGTTAATTTCTGTTCCTAAGTCTGCTCTATCTGGAGCTGACTTAAATACCCCTTTAAAATTTTTATCATCAACTTCAACCCAATCACACTCTTCACGAGATGCAGCAATTTTTAATGCTGATGCAATTCTTAAATGAGACTTTTTCCTTTCTCTAACTTCAATCTCATCGCCATCTTGTACTTGATATGAAGGAATATTTACAACCTGTCCATTTACTTTAAAAGCTTTATGAGAAACCATTTGTCTAGCCTCTGCTCTTGTTGATCCAAAACCCATTCTATATACAACATTATCAAATCTTTTTTCTAATAATGATAAAAGGTTCTCACCAGTGTTACCTTTTTGGGAAGCAGCTTTTTTATAGTAATTTCTAAATTGCTTTTCAAGAACACCATACATTCTTCTTACTTTTTGTTTTTCACGTAACTGCAAACCATAGTCAGAAAGCCTGCCTCTTCGCGCGCCTTGTGATGCTCCTGGAGGTGAGTCCATATTACATTTTGATTCAATTGCTCTTACCCCACTCTTAAGAAAAAGGTCTGTTCCCTCTCTTCTTGAAAGTCTTAGTGATGGTCCTCTATATCTAGCCATTTACTTCTCCGTTAAACTCTTCTTTTTTTAGATGGTCTACATCCATTATGTGGTAATGGAGTTACATCAGTTATACTTTTAATCTTTAGCCCGCATGCGTTTAAAGATCTGATTGCAGACTCTCTCCCGCCTCCAGGCCCTTTAACTTTGACATCAAGGTTTATCATTCCGAACTCTTTTGCAGCAGATCCAGCCTTTTCAGCAGCAATCTGTGCAGCAAAAGGAGTGCTCTTTCTAGATCCCTTGAACCCCGATCCGCCAGAAGTGGCCCAGCATACCGTATTACCTTGTTTATCAGTAATAGTAACAATTGTATTATTAAAAGATGAATGGATATGCGCTACTCCATCTGTAACAATTTTTCTTGATTTTTTACCTTTAACTGCCATTTAATTAACCTCTCATTGGTTTTTTAGCGCCTTTTCTAGTTCTGGCATTAGTTTTAGTTCTTTGACCTCTAGTAGGAAGTTTTCTTCTATGTCTAACCCCTCTATATGACTTAAGATCCATAAGTCTTTTTATATTTGTACTTATTTCTCTTCGTAAGTCGCCCTCTACTATTATTTTTGCAACTGACCCTCTGATTAACTCTATCTCATCTTCAGTTAGTTCAGATACTTTCCTTGTATAGTCAATTTTCAATTCTTTGCATATTGTTTGGGCAGTTATTCTACCAACTCCAAATATATGTGTGAGAGAAATCTCAACATGTTTGTTTTCCGGAATATTTACCCCTGCTATCCTTGCCATAACTTAACCTTGCCTTTGTTTATGTTTTTTGTCTGTTTTACAGATTACAAATAGAACGCCATTTCTTCTCACTATTTTGCAATTTCTGCAGATTTTTTTTACTGATGCTTTAACTTTCATATTATCTCTTATAGTTTTTTAAGTTTGCTTTTTTCATTAATGATGAGTACTGACTAGACATAAGATGCGATTGCACTTGGGCCATAAAATCCATAAGAACAACAACGATAATCAATACTGAAGTGCCTCCAAAGTAGAATGAAACCCCAGCAAAGTTAATTAAAGCCAGTGGGAGGAGACATATGAGTGTCAAATAAATTGCACCGAATACTGTTAACCTTGCTAGTACAGCATCTATGTAGTTTGCTGTTTGTTCTCCTGGTCTGATACCTGCTATATAGGCGCCGGACCTTTTCAGATTATCTGAAACCTCTTTAGTATTAAAAGTTAATGCAAGCCATATAAAGCAGAATGAAATAATTAAGGTTGCAAAAACGAGAACATATAAGGGCTGTCCTGGATTTAAAGCTAATGAAATACTTTGTAAGAAACCAAGTGACTCACTCTGACCGAACCATGTTGAAAGTGATGCAGGGAATAGTAAAAAAGTACTTGCAAAAATAGCCGGGATAACACCTGCCATATTTACTTTAAAAGGAAGATGGCTTGATTGAGCCTGCATCATACGCCTGCCTTGTTGACGTTGTGCATAATTAACAGTAATTCTTCTTTGACCTCTCTCAATAAATACAACAATAGCAATAACAACCATTGCCAATAAACCTATCCCAATAAGTAAAAGAATATTAAGATCACCCTGTCTAGCCTGCTCAAAAGCTTGGCCTATTGCTCCAGGTATCCCAGTAAGAATGCTGGTTGCAATAATTATAGATATTCCATTTCCAATTCCTCTCTCTGAAACTTGTTCGCCAAGCCACATCAGGAAGACAGTTCCAGCAACAACAGAGAAAACCGCTGAAATAAAGAATGCCGTTCCTGGGGTAAACGCAAGACCACTTGAAGAAAGAGTTACTGCTAAAGCAGATGCCTGAATGAACGCAAGAATAACGGTTCCATATCTTGTATATTGAGTAATCTTATTTCTACCCGCTTGGCCGTCTTTTTTTAGTTCTATTAAATAAGGAATTGAGTTAGAAAAAAGCTGCATAATAATTGCAGCCGAGATATAAGGTATAACATTCAGAGCAAATACACTCATTCTTTCCAGTGCTCCGCCTGAGAACATATTGAACATATCAAGTATTGTTCCTTGGTTTTGTTCGAAAAGTTGAGCTAATCTGTCTGGATCAATTCCAGGAATAGGAATATGAGAACCAATTCTATACACAACAATGGCTATAAAGACAAACCTTAGTCTTTTCCATAGATCGCTCATACCTGCTCCCTGATCAGCCATAATTATTCCTTAATGGATCCTCCGGCCTTTTCAATAGAAGCTTTGGCACCTTTTGTCACTTTTATTCCTTCAATATTCATTTTTGAAGAAACTTCAAAATCGCCAAAGATTTTAACTTTTTTAATAGATTTACCTATAACTTTATTGTCTATAAGGGTTTCAAGAGTAACTTTTTCCATCCCGTCAATTGTTCTTAAGTTAACTTCCTTAAGATGATTATTTTTTCTAGAAGAAAATCCAAATTTAGGCAGTCTTTGCTGCAAAGGCATTTGCCCGCCTTCAAAACCAAGTCTAACGCTTCCACCAGATCTAGATTTCTGACCCTTATGACCTCTTCCAGCTGTTTTACCAGTACCAGACCCTATTCCTCTTCCAACTCTTTTTCTATCTTTAGAAGTAGCTTCGTTAGATAAAGAGTTTAAGGCCAATTCTTTTTTCTCAGTTTCACTCATTTTAATTATTCCTGGATTTCAATCATGTCTGAAATTTTATTAATCATTCCTCTATTGCTAGGCGTATCAATAATAGTGACGGTTTGGTTTAGTTTTTTAAACCCAAGTCCTTTTATGCATAGCTTATGCTTCTGCATTCTACCAATGCCACTTTTAACTAATTTAATATTAATTGTTTTTTCTTTACTCATGATATTTGCTCAACCTTGATTCCTCTTCTGCTAGCAACTGTTTCAGGTGACTCCATTGCGCTTAAGGCATTTATGGTAGCTCTAACAACATTCACTGGATTTGTAGAGCCATAACATTTTGCTAAAACATTCTGTACTCCAGCTAATTCAAGAACTGCTCTCATAGCGCCACCAGCAATAATACCGGTACCTTCTGATGCAGGCTGCATATATACATTAGCTGAACCATGCTTAGCTTTGATTGGATACCAAATAGTAGTGTTATTTAACTCAACCTCGACCATGCTTCTTCTAGCATTTTCCATAGCTTTTTGTATTGCAATTGGGACTTCTTTTGCCTTACCTCTACCAAAACCAACCCTTCCATTTCCATCACCAACTACAGTCAAAGCTGTAAATCCAAAGATTCTTCCACCTTTAACAACTTTTGCAACTCTATTAACTTGAACTAACTTTTCTTCAAGAGCATCTTGTTGTTGATTATTTGCGTTATGTCTATTGTCTTTCATAATATTAATTAAAACTCCAAGCCTGCATCTCTTGCTGAATCAGCAAGCGCCTTTATACGGCCATGATATTTGTATCCAGATCTATCAAAAACTACTTTTTTAACTCCAATTTCTAAAGCACGTTCAGCAACTTTTTTGCCAACAGCCGCAGCAGCTTTGACATTATTTGATTTTTCTTCAACCTCTTTTTCTACAGTTGATGCAGATGCAATAACGGTTGTTCCTAAGCTATCAAAGATTTGTGCATAAAAATGTTGAGATGATCTATAAACCGTCAAGCGTGGTTTTTCTTGATGCCTAATACCCATCCTAGTTTTTTTTGCTCTTCTAAGCCTTGAAATATTCTTAATGCTCATTTACGCACCTCCAGCAGCTTTCTTAGCTTCTTTTCTTCTAATATTTTCATCTGCATATTTGACACCCTTACCTTTATATGGCTCTGGTGGTCTAAACGCTCTAATTTCTGCAGCAGCCTGACCAAGAGCTTGTTTATCAAAGCTCTTAAGGACAACTTCTGTCTGTGATGGAGTTTCCACTGAAACAACTTCAGGTAGTTGATATTTAACGGGGTGAGAAAACCCTAAAGTAAGCTCAAGTAATTTACCCGATGCTTTAGCCCTGTATCCAACTCCCTTTAGTTCTAATTTTTTCTCAAATCCAGATGAAACGCCAATAACCATGTTGTTAATAAGCGCTCGAGATGTTCCTGCCAAAGCGGTAGATTCTTTTGAATCTTCATCATATTTGACTGTTGCTGTATTGTCAGAAACTTCAAGAGAAGTAGTGCTCAATAATTCAAAAGACATTTCTCCTAATTTTCCTTTAACATTCACAACATTAGAATCAACTGAAAGTGAAACACCATCAGGAATTGAAATAGGATTTTTTGCAACTCTAGACATCTAAAATACCTCGCATAGAATTTCGCCGCCAATATTTTTTGACTTAGCATCTTTATCAGTCATTAATCCTTGGTTTGTTGAAACAATAAATGAACCAAGACCATTTTTAACCTGTTTAAGGTCAGATGCTGCTGAATATTTTCTCAAACTAGGCTTACTGATCCTTGAAATATTTTTGATAACAGGTTTTTCATTATGATACTTAAGAGCTATCTTAATCATTGGCTTGCCTTCATTCTCTGTTTTTTCACAGCCCTTAAGGTAACCTTCACGAACAAGCACATCAACTAGCTGATGCTTTAGTTTTGAATACGGTGCATCAACATGAACTTTGCCACGCATTAATCCGTTACGTATTCTTGTTAAACAATCTGAAATGGGATCTTGAAAACTCATATTATTACCAACTTGATTTTACTAAACCTGGAATATCGCCTCTCATAGCTGCTTCTCTGAGCTTGATTCTACTTAGCCCAAATTTTCTATAAACAGCATGCGGTCTTCCAGTTACTTGACATCTTCTAACAACTCTAGAGGGACTAGCATTCCTAGGAAGTTTTTGAAACTTCTTATATGCCTCATACCTTTCTTCGCTCGGCAAACTAAGGTCAGAAAAAATTGCCTTAAGATCTGCTCTTTTAGAAGCAAACTTAGCAACAGTTTTTATTCGCTTATTTTCTCTTGCAATCATTGATTTTTTAGCCATAAATTTATACCTATTTTTTAAATGGAAATTCTAAAACTTCTAATAGAGCTTTAGCATGTTCTATATTTGTTGCAGATGTATTAATACAAACATCCATGCCTCTGATGTTATCAATATTATCGTAATTAATTTCTGGGAAAATAATTTGCTCTTTAATACCAAAATTATAATTTCCCTGCCCATCAAAAGATTTTGGATTAAGGCCTCTAAAATCTCTTTCCCTTGGTATGGCTATGTTAATAAGTCTTTCCATAAACTCATACATTTTATCGCCTCTAAGAGTAACTTTGCAGCCCAGGGGCCAACCCTCTCTTATTTTAAAACTCGCAACAGATTTTCTTGCTTTGGTTATGACTGGTTTCTGGCCAGCAATCGCAGTAAGATTTTGCACAGCAGACTCTAGATGTTTTTTGTCATTTGCAGCCTCGCCAACTCCCATGTTTATGACCACCTTGGTAAGTTTAGGAACTGCCATAACATTTTTTAACCCTAGCTTCTCTTGAAGGACAGGTACAAGTTGATTCTTATATGTTTCTTTTAGATTTGACATTATTTAATCTCTTTATTGCTTGATTTGAATAATCTAATTTTCTTCCCATCTTTATCAACAGAATAAGAAATTTTGTCTTTAGTCTTAGTATTTGAATTCCAAATAGCAAGATTAGATAAATCAATAGATGATTCTTGCTCGACTACACCGCCAGTAATTCCCATCTCTGGATTAGGCTTAGTATGCTTTTTAACCATATTAATACCAGTGACTATTCCTTTGTTCTTTGATTTGTGGATTTGTCTAAGTGTGCCTGTTTTGCCAACATCTCTTCCAGCCAGAACCACAACCTCATCTCCAGTTCTTAATTTAGTAGTTATATTTCCCATTTTATAAAACCTCTGGAGCCAAAGATAATATTTTCATATGACTTCCATCTCTAAGCTCTCTTGTTACTGGGCCAAAAACCCTAGTTCCAATTGGAGCTTTTTGATTGTTAATAAGAACAGCTGCATTTTCATCAAACTTAATTAATGAGCCATCCTTTCTTCTAACGCCTTTTTTTGTTCTTACAATAAGCGCATCAACAACTTGCCCTTTCTTAACCTTTCCAGTTGGAATAGCCTCTCTAACTGCAACTTTAATAATATCGCCAATATTTGCATATCTTCTTTTAGACCCACCTAAAACTTTTATACACATAACACTTCTAGCGCCGCTATTATCCGCAATTTTTAATAGTGATTGCATTTGAATCATTATTTGCTCTCCTCTTCTGTAGAATCTGACGAAATAGGAGTACTGGTTGCTGCAGCAGCATCAACTAACATCCATGTTTTACTTTTTGAAATTGGCCTACACTCCTTAACCGTAACTATGTCGCCAATAGCTGCTGAATTTTGCTCATCATGAGCATGCACTTTTGTAGATCTTTTGATAATCTTTCCATACAAAGGATGCTTAACCTTTCTCTCAATTTGAACTGTGATAGTTTTATCAGCCTTGTCACTTGTAACAACGCCTGTTAAAACTCTTGGGTTAGAATTTTCCATTATTTATCATCCTGTAATTTATTCGCATTCATTAATGTCTTAATTCTCGCAATTTTTTTCTTTAGGTCACCAAGCTGATTGGTTTCATTTAACTGACCAGTTTTATGCTTAATTCGTAAAGTGAATTGAGCCTCCCGCGCAACAATCAATTCAGCCGCAAGCTCTTTAGCATTTTTCTTTGTTAACTCAGCAAATTCTTTATTCATTTATACGTCCTTACTAATAAAATGAGTTTTTACTGGTAACTTGGCTGAAGCAAGTTTAAATGCTTCTCTAGCTAGTTCTTCAGTAACGCCGGCCATCTCAAACATAACTTTACCTGGCTGAACTAAAGCTACCCAGTACTCAACATTAC
>CALJHI010000031.1 GCA_938075575.1 uncultured SAR86 cluster bacterium
GTTGATAAAGATAATAGTAATATATATTTAGTACAAGATGATCAAGAAGCTGCTCGCTTAGAAGTGCAAAACCCAATAAATCTAGCCCTCGTTACTCAAACAACATTAAGTGTAGACGACACCAAATCTATTATTGAAATATTATCAAATAGATTTCCTGAAATGAAAATACCAAAAAAAGATGACATTTGCTATGCAACACAAAATAGACAAGATGCTGTAAAGCAGCTTGCTTTAGAATCTGACTATTTGATTGTAGTTGGTTCAATTAATAGCTCTAATTCAAATAGGCTAAAAGAATTGGCTGAAAAATGTGGTTGTAAGTCTGTACTAATAGATGAATTTGATGATCTTGATTTATCAGAACTTGATGGTTGTTCAAATATATCAATTACAGCAGGAGCATCAGCTCCAGAAGAAAGAGTTCAAGAGATAGCCAAAGCTCTTGAAAAACATCTTGGAGCCTCTGTTGTTGAAAATGGAAAAGATGAAGAAAATATTTTCTTTAAACTCCCTCCAGCTCTAAGGTAAATGCAAATTAAGGATCATATTCTTAAAGGCACTAGATTTTTAGAGTCCCCCAATTTCAATGAAAGGCCTTTTAATACTCAAATTAGCCTTATAGTAATTCACTCTATAAGCCTTCCTCCAAAAAAATATAATACAAATCATATTGAAAAGTTTTTTTTAAATGATTTAGATTTTTCATTAGATGAGTTTTATAAGACAATAAAAAATGTAAAAGTTTCATCACACATACTCATTAAAAGAACCGGAGAAATTATTCAATTTGTGCCCTTCAACAAGAGAGCATGGCATGCTGGCGAATCATCTTATAATGGGGTAGATAATTGTAATGATTACTCTATAGGTATAGAGCTAGAGGGTTCTGATGATGATGCTTTTGAAGATATTCAGTATGAAAATTTGAGTCTCTTAACATCTGTTTTAATGCAAGAGTATACTGGTATAAACAAAAACAATATTATCGGTCATTCAGACATTGCTCCAGGTCGCAAAACAGATCCTGGAAATTTATTTGACTGGGATAGATATTTAAAATATGTATAACCTAAAAAAAATGTTTGTAATGCTCTTTTTGGGCTTTGGATCAGGATTACCTTACATCATTCTAATAAGCACATCACCTGCATGGCTTAGAGATATAAATATTGATTTGAGCTATATTGGTTTTTTTGCATGGCTAACGGTTGCATATGCATTTAAATTTTTATGGGCTCCGCTAGTTGATCGTTTTTCCATTCCAATTTTATCAAAATATGGTCATAGAAAGAGCTGGATAGCTTTCATGCAGTTTTTGATTCTAATATGTCTATTAGCTATATCAGATATAAATCCATCTGAAAGCTTTGTTTTGTTTTGCATGATTGCTGGACTGATGGCTTTTGCTGGCTCAATTCAAGACATAGCAATAGACGCATTTAGAATAGAGTATGCACCTATTAGCGAGCAAGGTAACTTAGCTGCTGCCTATCAACTTGGATATAGACTAGCTATTATTGTAGCCACATCATTTGCTTTAATCTTTGCAGATATAAATGGTTGGTCTATGACATTTAAATTATGGGCTGATTTAATGTGCATGGGTCTCATAGGAGTTATTTTCTCTAAAGAAGAAAAAAACATTGAACTTAGCAAATTGAATTTTATTAATTCTTTGATTCATCCTCTAACTGACTTCTTTTCTCGTTTTGGGTTTTTTATGGCTTCCATGCTTCTCTTAATAATAGCCACATACAGGATAACTGATATTGTAATGGGACCAATGGCGACTCCGTTATATCTTGATATGGGTTTTACACTTACTGAAATTGGAGCAGTGGTTAAAATAGTTGCATTAGTTTCATCCATTATTGGTATTTTTCTTGGCGGATTATTAATCAAAAAGATTAAGACTTTTAACTCACTTTTAATTGGAGCATTTCTTGTAATGTTCACCAATATTCTATTTGCATATGTTGCCATTTCAGATAAAAATTTAATTTCTCTTACAAGTATTGTTGCAATGGATAGCCTTGCAGCAGGCATTGTTGGAACGGTTAATATAGCTTTTCTTTCAAGCTTAGTATCAAAAAAATATACCGCATTTCAGTATGCATTACTTACTGGATTTATGGCTGGGCCTGGCTTTGCTCTAAAAGGGTTATCTGGGGTGTGGGTAGAATCTCTTCAAGGAATTTATGGCTTTTATTATGGCTGGATGGGCTTCTATGTAATCACGTCCCTTCTTACTATTCCATGCATATTTTTTCTCTTTATAAACAAAAAATTCTTAATTAATTATGAAAAAGCTATATAGACTAATCTTTTTTACTAGCATTATAATTACTGGATATTTAAGCATTGTTTCTGCTTCAGATATTCCAGCTTTTGCAGCACTAGGCTTTATTAGTGATAAAATTGTTCATTCTTTAGTATATTTTTTAATTGCGCTCTCAGGGCTTTACAGTGGTTTTAGATTTTCCAATTTCTTATTCCTAACTTTAGTTTTTAGTTTTGGGTTTCTTATTGAAATGATCCATTATTTTCATCCTTATAGGTATTTTGAACTTGCTGACTTAGTTGCGAATCTAGTCGGCATACTATTAGCTCTATTTATATTTACAAAAAAGATTGCTTAATCTATTGATTTCTTATCTTTAGCCCTTAACTATTGAATATAATACGAAGCTATATATAGTTAGCGAAAATAATTTTTTTACTAGGAGAGAAGTTATGAAATTAAGACCTTTACACGACAGAGTTGTGGTAGAGAGAAAAGAGGAAGAGAAAACATCAGCTGGAGGAATTATCCTTTCTGGAACAGCTGCTGAAAAACCTTCGCAAGGAGTGGTTATTGCTGTTGGGCCAGGCAAAAAAAATGATTCTGGTGAAGTTGCCCCAATGGGTGTAAGTGTTGGCGATACTGTTATTTTTGGCCAATATGGCGGCAGTGAAGTAAAAATTGATGGACAAGAATATTTGATCTTAAGTGAGAATGATATTTTTGGTGTTATAGAATCTTAAATTTTAAATAAGGAGAAATTAAACATGTCAGCAAAAGACGTAAAATTCGGTGACTCAGCTAGGAGTCAAATGTTAGATGGCGTAAATATCCTTGCAGATGCTGTAAAGGTTACACTTGGACCAAAAGGTAGAAACGTAGTTCTGGATAAATCTTTTGGTGCGCCAACTGTTACCAAAGATGGAGTTTCAGTAGCAAAAGAGATTGAGCTTGAAAATAAATTTATGAATATGGGAGCTCAAATGATTAAGCAAGTAGCATCTCAGACAAATGATGAGGCTGGAGATGGAACAACAACAGCTACAGTTCTTGCACAGTCTATTGTTAATGAAGGCAATAAAGCTGTTGCTGCAGGAATGAATCCAATGGATTTAAAAAGAGGTATTGATAAAGCAGTATCCGCAGCAGTTGAGCATGTAAAAGGGCTTAGTGTTCCATGTGCAGATAATACAGCTATTGCTCAAGTAGGAACAATTTCAGCTAATGGCGACAAAGCTGTTGGTGAAATTATTGCTGAAGCAATGGAAAAAGTAGGCAAAGAAGGTGTTATCACTGTCGAAGAAGGTAGTGGTATTGAGAATGAGCTAGATGTTGTCGAAGGAATGCAATTTGATAGAGGATATCTATCCCCTTATTTCATTACGAATCAAGATAACATGACAGTCGAGCTTGAGACGCCATTAATACTTTTATTTGATAAAAAAATATCAAATATCAGAGATTTATTGCCTCTTTTAGAATCAGTTGCAAAAGCAGGAAGGCCGCTATTAATTATTGCTGAGGATATAGAAGGTGAAGCATTGGCTACACTTGTTGTTAACAACTTAAGAGGAATAGTAAAAGCAGCAGCTTGCAAAGCTCCAGGTTTCGGTGATAGAAGAAAAGCAATGCTTGAAGATATTGCTATTTTAACTGGTGGAACTGTTATATCTGAAGAAGTTGGCCTTAATCTTGAGGGTGCTAGTATTGAAGATCTAGGAACATCAAAGAGAGTGGTTTTAAATAAAGATAATGCGACTATTATTGACGGAGCTGGAGACGAAAAAGCTATAGCAGCAAGAGTAAACCAGATCAGATCACAGATAGAAGAAACATCTTCTGATTATGATAAAGAAAAACTTCAAGAACGAGTTGCTAAACTTGCTGGCGGGGTTGCGGTAATTAAAGTTGGTGCAGGTTCAGAAGTTGAAATGAAAGAAAAAAAGGCAAGAGTAGAGGATGCTCTTCATTCAACCAGGGCAGCAGTAGAAGAAGGTGTAGTTCCTGGAGGTGGATCTGCTTTGATTAGGTGTCTAGAAGCTGTTGAAAAAGTAACAGGTGATAACGATGATCAAAATGTTGGAGTTAATATTGCTCGAAAGGCATTTGAAGCACCCCTGAGACAAATAGTATCAAATGCAGGTGAAGAATCATCTGTCATTGTTGCTAATGTTAAGGATGGCAAGGATTCTTATGGGTTCAATGCAGCAACAGGAGAATATGGTGACATGATAGAGATGGGTATATTAG
>CALJHI010000032.1 GCA_938075575.1 uncultured SAR86 cluster bacterium
AGGGGCGGTTGATGTTTCTGGTTTAGAGTTATCTGCTTCACATATCTTTAAGGGCAGCGATGGAACAATATATCCAGTTGCTCTTACATACACTTCGACAGATGCAACATTTGGAAATAGTTTTGATGATGATGGTGATTATTGGGGTGTTGTTGCTGCTGGAGATGATGTTCCATATGTGCCTAGCTCATCGTTAGCATTAGTAGTTGGATTTGTTAAATCCAATGGCTTAAGCGGTAATGTTAGATTGGTTGATAATGGAAGTTCATGCTCAACTGCAGCCTGTGGAATCAATCAAAATATCGAAGCACATTCCTTCATGGATCTAAATCTTAGAAAACCATTAAATGATAAAACTGATATATATCTTATAATGGAAAATATTCTAGACCATGAAGATATAGTGGCTAGAGCCCCCAAGGATGGGGCTAGATCACAAAAACCAAGAACATTAAAGATAGGTTTTACATATAAATTATAGTCTCGAGGGACATGAGTTTGTAGCATAAGATTATTCTTATCAAACATAACGAAGGGTGGTGTGGCCACCCTTTTTTATTTATAGATATTTATGTAGAAATATTTTATTTTTAAAGTACAATTATGAGTTCAAAATGGGGCTATAGCTCAGCTGGGAGAGCACCTGCTTTGCAAGCAGGGGGTCCGCGGTTCGATCCCGCGTAGCTCCACCATTCCTTTCTTAATTAAATACTACAGTTTTATTCTTATTAATAATAATTCTCTTTTCTGCATGCCATCTTACCGCTCTAGACAAAACACTGGATTCAATATCATTACCTTTTCTTGTTAGATCATTTGCATTATCTCTATGAGTAACTCTCTGGACATCTTGCTCTATGATTTGACCTTCATCTAAATCACTTGTTACATAATGAGCAGTTGCGCCAATTATCTTTACGCCCTTATTAAAAGCTTGATGATAGGGTTTAGCTCCCTTAAAGCTAGGTAAAAAACTATGATGGATATTTATACATTTCCCTGACCATTCTTTTGTTAATTGGTCAGATAAAATCTGCATATATCTTGCAAGTACAATTAAATCAGCCTGTTCATTTTCAACAATAGCTTTAAATTCTTTTTCTTGATTGTTTTTAGACTCTTTATTTTTATCTATTGGGAGATAGTGGAACTTTATACCACTAAATTCAACTATTTCTCTGTAGATCTCATGATTCGAAACTACTCCAACTATGTCTATAGGCATATCTCTATATTTTGTCCTATACAACAAGTCGTTCAAACAATGTCCTTCCTTTGAGACTGCTATTATTGTTTTTAATTTTTTACCATCTTCATTAATTGACCATTGCATATCTAATTCATTAGCAAGACTCTTGAATTTAGAAAGAAAACTCGAGCTTAAAATATTTGAATCATCTATAGAAAAAACTATTCTTGAAAAGAATGTTTTGGAATCTTTGTCTGAATATGACTGAACATCGGTCAGAAATGCATTATGTTCATACATCATTCCAGAAACTTTTGCTTGGATTCCTGATCGGTCTGGACAAGAGAATGTCAAGATTTGTATTTTTTTCATAATAATTAAACTAATAAACACTCACGATTTTATATTACTTTTCATATCATAGGTATTCTTTGGCGTTTAAGTTTATAATCATTTCGTTATGAATTCGACCTTATGGAACAGTATAAGAGATGAAATTGAGCTTAGAGTAGAGGCTGAGCCCTCTCTTGGATCTTTTTTATATTCCTTAGTTCTATCCCAGAATGATCTTTCTAGTGCAGTGGCCTCAATCCTTTCCTCAAAACTTCATAGTGATGCTTTGTCAGCAATGGATATAAAGAATTTTATATTAGAGGTTTTTAATGACTGCAAGAATATAGAAACTGATTTAGAAAAGGATCTTTTATTTTTTAAAGATAACGATCCCTCATGTGACTATTTTTCAACACCATTATTATTCTATAAAGGATTTTTAGGTTTAGCTACATATCGAGCTTCTCATTGCCTATGGAATAAGGAAAGGCATACAATGGCATTATTCTTTCAGAATAGAGCGTCTGAAGTTTTTGGTATTGATATTCATCCTGCTGCTACTATCGCAGGTGGAATTATGATGGATCATGCTACTGGTATAGTAATCGGTGAGACTGCTGATATAGAATCAAATGTTTCAATTTTTCAGGGAGTTACCCTTGGAGGTAGGGGTAATGAAACTGGAAAAAGGCATCCTAATGTAAAATATGGGGCAACCATATATGCTTCTAGTACTATACTTGGAAATATTACGATAGAAAAAAATGCTATTGTTGCTGCAGGTAGCTTGGTCTTAAAAGACGTAAAAGAAAAAACTACTGTTGCAGGTATACCAGCAAAAGAAGTTAATAAATTAAATATAACCAGTAACGAATGGGATCCAGGAGATTCGAGCCTTTAAATGATTAAATATATTGGAAATACACCTTTAATTAAACTTGAGTATTTTTCTGAATTAACAGGTTGTAATATCTATGGAAAAGCTGAGTTCATGAATCCGGGCGGCTCTGTTAAAGATAGGGCGGCAAAATATATTCTTGAGCATGCCTTAGAAAATGGATTAATTAAAAAAGGTGGGACTGTAGTAGAGGGCACTGCAGGAAATACAGGAATTGGACTAGCATTAGTTGGTAATTCTTTGGGTCTAAAAACAGTAATCGTTATTCCAGATACACAGTCAGAGGAAAAAAAAGCAACAATTAGAGCTTGTGGTGCTGAGCTAATTGAAGTTCCCGCGGTTCCTTATAAAGATGAAAATAATTATGTAAGGTATTCGAAAAAAGTTGCTGATGAGTATATAAATCCTAATGGAGTTTTATGGGCAAATCAGTTTGATAATGAGGCTAATAAGATTGGGCATTTTAACGAAACAGGTCCTGAAATTTATGATCAATTAGATGGAAAGATTGATGGTTTTATTTGTTCTGTTGGAACTGGAGGAACTCTCTCAGGAATAGCTAAATATCTAAAAAGCATGGACTCAAATATAAAAATAGGACTTGCTGACCCTCATGGCGCAGCAATATATTCTTTTTTTGTTGATGGAGAACTTAAAGCTGAAGGATCATCTGTAACAGAGGGGATTGGACAAGGGAGAATCACAAAAAACATCGAAGGCTTAGAAGTTGATATACCTCTGAGAATAAGCGATGTGGCCGCGCTGGATGCAATGTTTAAGATGGTTGAGACAGAAGGGCTATATTTAGGTGGCAGTGCAGGCATAAACGTAGCTGGAGCTCTTGAAATGGCCAAGAGAATGGATCAAGGTAGTAATATAGTCACAATATTATGTGATTCTGGATCAAGATACCTTAGCAAACTTTATAATAGAAACTTCCTCATTAATAATGACTTGCCATGTCCTGATTGGGTCTAAGCGTTAACTAGTTTATCTTTAAATATATTTTTGTATATATAGAAAAAGACAATACTGACACTACTAACAATAAATTGAGCAACAAGAAGTTTTGTAGACAAGACTTCGTAATTAATAATATTCCAGTTAAGTATGCCAATAATACCGCTTAAGCAAAGCAGAAGTATCAACAGATAAGATTTCGCTATATTCTGCATTAGCATTCCTGTGATAGTGCAAAGCCCGATAATGAATAAGCCTATTAAAGCTATCTCAGAAGATGAGTATTGTGATATAAAAAATAAAACACTCCCTGATACAGCGATTGTAAAAATCATCTGGAAAAAGCTAAATATTTTTATATCAGCTGATATAGCAGGATCAAATTTTTCGTAAAAGGTATTATTATTTTTTTCTTCTATGCAGTCTTCAGGTCTCCAGTATGTTTTAGCAAACCAGACTTTTACTTTATCACTCCATTTTCTTGTTTTAATAGAGTCATTAAGCATGGTAGAAAAGACTTGAAAATTGGCCCATATTGGGTTCCAGCTTTTGAGAGGAGTTACTGTGCCATATACCGGCTTCACATCTGGAAGCTCTGCAATATATGTTCCAAACATTCTATCCCAAATTATAAAAACACCTCCATAATTTGCATCTATATATTCTTTATTTTTTGCATGATGAATTCCATGATTCATTGGAGTAATGAATATTTTTTCTAGGAATCCCAAATGACCAATATGTTTTGTGTGTACCCAAAACTGGTACACCAAATTGATACCAGCTACTGTAATGAATACTTCACCAGGTATGCCTATGAATATCATTGGCAGAAAGAAAACCCATTTCCACAACCAACCAGTACTTGTTTGCCTTAAAGCCGTTGATAAATTAAATTCTTCACCATGATGATGAACACTATGTGTTGCCCATAAGATCTTAATTTCATGATGCATTCTATGCATCCAATAATAAGAAAGGTCATACATTAAAAAAGCTAGAACCCATGTTATGGGATTCTTAGTTGAGAGAAGGTTTAGATTTAGACTAGAGCTTATATATATAAAAACAGCACTTTGAAAGCCTAGATTTAACATAGTTGGATATCTGCTAATCATCCCTATGCCAATGCTAGTAAAAGTATCATTTAGTCTATAAGTATTTTTTCCTATATATCTTCCATAGAAATATTCAATAAGTATCAGCAAAAGAAATACCGGCACAGCTAGAGTAATTATTATAGATTTATCAGTTATGATCATTTTTTAGTTTCCTGCCGAATATTATAGAGGAAAAAACATCTAAACATCTATAGATTCTAAAACACCTATAGCATT
>CALJHI010000033.1 GCA_938075575.1 uncultured SAR86 cluster bacterium
GGAACGCCAATCTCAATTATATCTACACCTGATTCAACAAAAAGATGCATCAAGTCTAGGGTTGTATCTATATCAGGATCTCCGGCAACAAGGTAAGCCACTAGAGCTTTTTTATCTTCTATAAGAAGATTGTCTAGTTTCTTTCTGAGTCTATTCAAAACTCTATTCCATCAATTTCAGCAACAGTATTGATATCCTTATCTCCTCTTCCTGACACATTGATAATAATATTTGAAGATTCATCCATTTGAGTTGATAAAGCATCCAAATGAGCAAAAGCATGAGCCGTTTCTAAAGCTGGCATTATTCCTTCAAGTTCAGTAACCAAATGAAATGCGTCTAAAGCCTCTTGATCATTTACAGCTACATATTCAGCTCTGCCAATGTCTTTTAACCATGAATGCTCTGGCCCTACTCCAGGATAGTCAAGGCCTGCAGATACTGATTTGGTGTCTTTAACCTGTCCTAAGTCATCTTGCATCAAATAGCTTCTTGCTCCATGCAATACACCTGGCTCACCATCATTGAGAGGAGCGGCATGCTCACCCGTCTCAATTCCATTGCCTCCAGCCTCAACTCCAATTAATCTTGTTTCTTTGATATCAATAAATGGATAAAAAGCTCCCATCGCATTAGACCCTCCACCAACACAAGCAACAATAGCATCTGGCATTCTTCCAAAGTTTTTCTTTGATTGGTCTATTAACTCGTGACCAACAACAGAGTTAAAATCTCTTACAATCATTGGGTATGGATGAGGGCCTGTAACGCTCCCTATAATGTAATAAGTATCGTCTACATTAGTAACCCAATCTCTAAGCGCTTCATTCAAGGCATCTTTCAATGTTGCAGTTCCTGAGTCTACTGGATGGACATGCGCTCCTAACAACTTAATTCTATATACATTTAAAGATTGTCTTTTTACATCTTCAGCGCCCATATAAATATGGCACTCAAGACCTAATCTAGCTGCAACAGTTGCAGTTGCAACACCATGCTGACCAGCTCCAGTTTCAGCAATAATTCTTTTCTTACCCATATGTTTTGCTAATAGAATTTGTCCTACTGTATTATTAATTTTATGAGCGCCAGTATGATTTAGATCTTCTCTTTTCAGCCATATATTTGCCGATTTAAAATGCTCTGTTAGTCTTTGTGCATAATAAAGTGGTGAGGGTCTTCCAACAAAATTAGATAAATCAGCATAAAACTCTTTCTTAAATTCATCTGTGTCCTTTAGCTTTGCGTATGTAGTTTCCAGCTCTTCTAAGGCAAACATTAAAGTTTCAGGGACAAATTTGCCACCATATTCACCAAAAAAACCTTCAGTATTTGGAAAATTATCTTTATTTATACTCATCTTATTTTTTTAATTATCTTGGTTACCAAATTGATATCTTTAATTCCTTTTTCTGATTCAACACCTGAATTTAAATCTATACACCAGGGAGACATTCTAATAGCATTATCGACATTTTTAACATTAATACCACCTGATAGGACAATTTTTCTCCCAGAAATATCCATATTCTTTAATAGCTTCCAGTTAAATGATTGACCAGTTCCTCCATAAATCCCTTCTTTATAGTTTTCCAATAAAATTGCAGTTGCGGACTTATATGAATCTATGGTTTTTAAAGATAGATTGTTTTTAATTCTTACTACCTTCCAAAAATCTAGTTCAAATGAAGAGCAAAATTCATCAGATTCATCGCCATGGAATTGGATAATTGGATTCTTGAAGAAAGAGGTTATATTTAAAATATTTTCACGAGATTCATTCACAAAAACACAAACAGGTCGCGAGTTCTTAAAATTAATTCCAGGTATCTGCTCTAAAAAATTAACATCAACGTTTCTTGGGCTATTTTTATAAAAGATAAACCCAATAAAATCTATGTTAAGTTCAATCAAATTTAGCAGAGTGCTTTTATCGGAGATGCCACAAATTTTAATATTTGAAGAAATCATATTTTAAATTTATCAAGAATACTCTGTGAGGGTTTTGCAACATTATAAACATCATCATACTCAGGTCCTAAAAAAAACAAACCCTTTGCAGATAAGGTTCTTCCAGCCATACTCCTATCCTTAGCTGTAATAATTTTTTCAATGCTCAAATGGTTTTCTTTTTTAGCTATATCAGTAATTGTACCCATAATAATTCTAACCATGTTGTGTAAAAAAGCATTGGCAGTAATATGAAATATTAAAAAGTTATTATATTTTTCTACACTAAATTTAGTTATTTCTTTTACAGGATTTTTTGAAGAGCAGCTTGAAGATCGAAATGATGAAAAGTCATGCTTGCCAATAAGGCTAGCTCCCTCGTTTTTAAGTATTGAAAAATCCAGAGGTGACTTCTCCCAATGAGCAAAATCATTAAAAAAAACTGGCTTGGATTTAGAGTTATATATTACATAGGCATATGATCTATTTTTTGCTGAAAACCTAGAGTGAAAATTATTTTTAACCTGAGAAATACTTTTAACTTTTATAGACTCTGGCAGGTTAGAATTGAGACCATTAATCCAGTCCTCGTCTTTTCTTTGTATGTCAGTTTCAAAATCAAATACTTGGGAAAGCGCATGAACTCCAGCATCGGTCCTTCCTGCATAATTAATTGATACATCACAGAGAGTAATTTTTTTAATTGCAGCTTCTACTTTTTCTTGGATTGTTATTGCGTTTGTTTGCTTTTGAAAACCCGAGAATTCTTTCCCATTATATTCAAGAGTAAATACTAGTTTCACTTTGATGAAATTAATGAAACTAGTTCTTTTGCTTTTATCTTTGATGTCTCATTGTCAGATTTTTTGAGAAGATTGTTTAATATATTTAATGCTTGCTCTAATTCGTCCATTTCAATATATGTTGCTGCTAAATCTAACTCCTGCTCATCTTGGTTATTCTTAATACTAAGTCCAGATGGCATTGCTTTAGTCTCAGGTCCAGAAGATGGTGCCTCATCAAAATCATAAACGATGGTTTTCTTTTTATTCTTATTAAGCTGAATAAATATCAAAGCCAATAAAACTCCTGATATAACTGAAATGGCAGCTACAAAAAGTAGATCGATGTAATTAAGGCCTGCATTTACAGGCTCATCCTTTTCAAGGCTATTTGTTTTTGTTATATCTTCAATAACTTCATTTTTTGCGTTAATTTTTAATGTTGATGTATTTTTTGAAATTATATCTTCGGGAGATTTTGATGCAGGATCTATCGAAGCTAAGTTAACAGCTATTTCGTCTTGTTCTTTAATGATTTCAGCTTTTTCTGTCTTTTGTATCTTTGGAGCTGTTAAGGTTAGGAGAGATTTTGCTGATTTCTTGAAATTCAAACTGAACGCTTGGTTCATTTTTATAATTGCATTCTTTGAGTCTGAGGCTGAGTTAAGTTCCATTGATTGATAGCTGGGAATAACTATATCAATATCGCTTCTTACTAAATTGATATTATCATCAATGAATGCAGATGGGTTTCCTAGATAAATTGACCACATGATTTGATATATAGAGAGGTTATTGTTTGTCTTAGCTATATCGCTGGCTAGACTCCACATAGTTTTTATCTCTCCTGCAGTTATAGTTCTTAGTTCCTTATCTTGATCTGTTATAGGATCAGAAATTATATTTTTTGTAATTGCAACAGGAGGCTCATTGAATATTTCGGAATCAGGCTTTCTAGAAAGTGGTTTAAGTTTTTTATCCTCTTTTGATTCGTTTTCTGAAGCATTGCTTGGTCTAATGGTTGATGGTAAAAAGATAAAAATATCTTTTGATAGTTTGTCTTTAATTTTTAATTTAAAACTAAAATAATCAGATGAGTAATTATTTGATAGCGCTATGGAATAAACATAATAAGCATCATTATCCCTCAATAGGGTATAAGCTATTTTGGCATCATCAATAACATCTTCTGACTTATATTCTAAAAGCTTTATATCTTCATCATTTATATTAGAATCTCGGATATTTAGTTCAATAAGTCTGAGCCCGCTATCATTAATACTGATCTTAGGCGAAGAAATTAAACTATCTGCATATGCAACTGATGAAATAAATAGAAGGGTTGTTAGCAAATATCTCATTTAAATTTATCATTATCCATAAGGCTTTCAGCAATTTGCACTGCATTCAAGGCAGCACCCTTTCCATAAACATTATCAGCAACGATCCACAATGAAATCCATGTTTCATTTTGAATCATTTGGCTTCTTATTCTTCCAACATATACGTTCTCAGAGTCATTTGCTTGCTCAAGAGGAGTTGGATAAATTAAATTTTTTGGATCATCCATAACTTCCACTCCTTTGATATTAGATAGAGAATTGATCACCTCTTCTCTAGTAGCATTTTTATCAATCTTTAAAAACACTGCCTCAGAGTGGCCATTTTGAACTGGAACTCTTACACATGTAGCCTGAACGTCAATGTTATTATCAAGAATTTTTTTAGTCTCCCAAACTAGCTTCATCTCTTCTTTAGTGAAATCGTTTTCTAAAAAAATATCGCATTGGGGCAAGGCATTGAAGGCAATTTTTTTAGGGTAAACTTTAGCTTGCGCATCGGGATTTTTAGTTTGCTCTTTTAGCTCTTCAACCGCCTCCTTTCCTGTTCCTGATACGGCCTGATAGGTCGCAATATTAAGAAAATGTATTTTAAAATCTTCATGAATAGGTTTAAGCGCCATTAGAAGTTGGGATGTTGAGCAATTGGGATTTGCTATTAGACTTGGTGTGTTGAGACCTTCTAATATATGTCCATTAATCTCTGGAATAATAAGCGGCACATCATCCTCATATCTAAATTCTGATGACAGGTCTATTACGTAGCATCCTTTTTGAACAAAAGACCTTGCATATTTTTTTGCAACGGACGATCCTGCTGCAAGAATCACTAAATTTGCATTTGATGCATCGAATGTATCTACATCATCAATAATATAATTTATACCTGATAAATTAACCTCTTGACCAATCGAAGACTTTCCTAAGGGATAGAAATTAGCGACTTTAAAATTTTTTTTCTCTAGTAGTTGTATTATTTTTTGACCTACAACACCAGAGGCTCCAACAAGAGCAAGATTTAATTCATGTTTCATTTTTCAAAATACCT
>CALJHI010000034.1 GCA_938075575.1 uncultured SAR86 cluster bacterium
TAAAATGATTCCTTTTGCACCTGGTATGACTTTAGACAGAGCAAGAAAAGAACAGCCTATTTTTGACCAAACTATTAAAAACGATTCTGAAGTTAGAGAGGTAGTAGATTTATCATACAAGCTTGAGGGTATTGCAAGGAATGTAGGAAAGCATGCTGGGGGGGTTGTTATTGCTCCTGGAAGTATTTCAGATTTTTGCCCTGTTTATAATGACCGTCAATCTCATTCGGTAATGACACAATTTGATAAAGATGATGTTGAAAAAATTGGCTTAGTGAAGTTTGATTTCCTTGGTCTAAGAACACTAACAGTTATAGATAGGGCCATTAGATCTATTAATTCGTCCATACCGTCAAAAGTAGACATTGATAAAATACCATTAAATGATCCGAAGGTCTTTGATCTTTTAAGTTCGGGAAAAACAATGGCAGTTTTCCAGCTAGAATCATCTGGAATGAGAGATCTTATAAAAAGATTGCAGCCTACAAGATTTGAGGAGATAGTCGCTTTATTGGCCTTATACAGGCCTGGTCCATTAGATTCTGGAATGCATGATCAGTTTGTTGATAGAAAACATGGAAAGTCACCAGTTACATACCCTCACGAGTTACTTGAACCAGTTTTATCAGAAACTTACGGGGTAATACTTTACCAAGAGCAGGTTATGGAAGCTGCTCGAGTACTGGCTAACTTCTCTCTAGGAGAGGCTGATATCTTAAGAAGAGCAATGGGTAAAAAGAAAGTTGATGAAATGGAGCAGCAAAGAAAGTTTTTTAAAGAGGGTTGTGAAAAAAATAATATTAAAGCATCAGTAGCTGAAAAAATATTTGATCTTATTGAAAAATTTGCAGGATATGGATTTAATAAATCCCACTCAGCTGCATATGCCTTAATTTCATATCAAACCGCATATTTAAAAGCTTACTTCCCTGAACACTTTATGGCTGCAGTACTATCTACTGAATTAGGAAATACAGATAAGATTTATGCTCTTACTCAAGAATGTAAAAGAATGAACATTGATGTCCTCAATCCAAATATTCACTCAAGCGGTAAAAGATTCACAGTCAACAAAGATAACAAAATTGAATATGGTTTGGGAGCAATTAAAGGTGTTGCTGACTCTTTTATTAAACATCTATGCTTGGTCCGAGAGAATAATTTATTTAAAGATCTCTGGGATTTTTCTAAAAAAGTTGATATCAAGCTTGGCGGTAAAAAGTCCTTAGAGGCCCTTGCTCAATCCGGTGCATTTGATGATCTCGCGCCATCAAGGACCGTAGCTTTAGCAAGTGTTGTTGATATGCTTAAAGACGGCTCAAAAAATTCTATAGGCTCTGAAACAATGTCAGGCGACCTTTTTTCAAACATACAACATGAATTTGATCCTTATGCTAAATACGAAAATATTAAAGAAATTAGCTTAAGTGAATTGCTAAGCTTAGAAAAAAAATCATTGGGATATTACTTATCAGGGCATCCAGTTAATGCAATTGAAAAACAAATAAGTGTTCTAAGGTCTTCCTTGATAGGTCGGCTAAACATAGACTCAAAAAAAGCCGCTATAGTTGGCCTAATAAATTCTGTAAGACAGATTAGAGATAGATCTGGAAAACCACTAACTTTTATTAACTTTGATGATGGAACTGGCGTTATGGATGGGGTTGTATCTAGTGATGTTTTAGAAAACTGTCATAAGGTTCTTAAAGAAGGCGCAATACTTGTTTTAAAAGGCTCCGTAGAGCTAGATGACTATCGCTCAAAAGAAATAGGAATCTCATCATATAGAATGAGAGTTAAGGAAGTAAAAGAAGTAGATGATGAGCTAGCAAAAAAGCTTAAATCTTTAGTTATAGACCTTCCAATATCTAAAGTATCTAGTTTAGACCAGCTCTCTCAGGTCATATCAGAAATTAATAAAGACTTTTGGATTAATTCAGCAGGCTGCAAAATTAATATTAAAGTAATTAGCAAGGATTCTGAAGCTATAATAGAATTAGGAGATAAGTATAATTTTTTACCTAGCCTTAAAAAAATATCATACTTAATCGATATTTTTGGCATAGAAGCCATAAATTTTAAAAAATAATTATGAGAACTTCAGATAAAGAAAATTTAAATTTAAGCAAACAAACCTTCCTTGAAAGTGATCAAAAATTTCTTGAATTCGAAAAACCAATTCAAGAAGTCTCTGAGAAGATAAGTGCATTAAAATCAGCTGACATTGGCGATCCAACAATAAAAGTACAGATAGAATCTCTAGAAAAAGAAAGAGAGGAATTAATTAAAAAGATTTATTCAAAGTTATCTATATGGGAGACAGTTCAAGTAGCTAGACATCCTCAAAGGCCTCACACCTTAGACTTTATTAAAAGAATTTTTACAGATTTTGATGAGTTGCATGGCGATAGGCAGTTTGCTGATGATGCATCAATAGTTGGAGGAATTGCCTATCTCGAAGATATTCCAGTAATGATTATTGGTCATGAAAAGGGTCGGGATACAGAAGAGAAAGTAAAAAGAAATTTTGGAATGCCTCAACCTGAGGGCTACAGGAAAGCTAAACGTTTAATGAGATTAGCTGAGCAATTCAGATTGCCAATTATCACTTTTATTGATACTGCCGGAGCTTATCCTGGTATAGAGGGAGAAGAGAGAGGGCAAAGTGAGGCAATTGCTAAAAATCTTGCAGTTATGTCAGAATTAAATACACCAATTTTAGTTGTAGTCACTGGTGAGGGTGGTTCAGGTGGAGCTCTTGCAATTAGTGTTGGAGACCATTTATCTATGTTGCAATATGCCACATACTCTGTAGCATCCCCTGAGGCATGCGCATCTATTATATGGAGATCTGCTGATGAGGCTGAGAAAGCAGCAGAGTCTATGAAGGTTTCTGCATCTGAGCTAAAAAAAATAAGCATTGTAGATGAGATTATTAAAGAGCCGCTTGGTGGAGCTCATAGAAATTATGATGAAGTCTCTGTCTCTATCAAAAAATCATTGCTTAGCAACTTAAATAGCTTGCAAAAATTATCAACTGAAAAGCTGACTGAAAGGAGATACCAAAGATTGCTTAAAATTGGCCTTTAACAATGAAAGATTTTTCATTTGCATTGAACAATCTTGATATTAGAAAAAAAATCTTTATTGCTTATAGTGGGGGAATAGACTCAACAGTTCTCCTGCATATTTTTCATAGCCTCTCAATTGAAAGAAAGCTATCTTTAGAAGCAATTCATATAAATCATAACCTTAATGATAAAAGTGATGTTTGGGCCAAACATTGTAAAGTAGAATGTAAAAAATTAGGGATACCATTAAAGATTGTCTCTACTGAAATTAATAAAGATGGCGGAGGCCTTGAATCAGCTGCAAGAAAAGAAAGATATAAGATATTTTCAAATTTTTTAAAAGATTCTGAACAGATACTCACAGCTCATCATAAAGATGATGTTACAGAAACTATTATGCTAAGACTTTTTAGAGGAACTGGGATCGATGGACTTGCTGGCCTTTCTGAAAAAAGAGAACTTGCTAATGGTTTTTTAATAAGACCCTTGTTGTTATTAAGCAAAGAGCAGATCAAAGATCATGCAAAAACATATAAATTAAATTATATCGAAGATTGTTCAAATTTTAAGGATGAGCAAGATAGAAATTTTATTAGGAATAAACTTCTTCCTATAATTGATACTCGATGGAATGAAGCCTCTACAAGAATAAGCAATGCCTCGCAAATTACTAAGTCGAAACTTAAAATTTATAACAGCTTATTTAGATCAAGATATCATCACCTACTTTCAGGTGATTTGAATCTTAAAGAACTTAGATCCCATGATAAAGAGATAATAAAAGAAATAATTAGGTTTCGCTTGAAAGAAAGCAACATTGCTGTTCCAAGTCAAAAGGTTATGAATGAAATTCTAAAAACATTCATTGATTCAAATCCAGGCCCGAAAAGCATTGTTCAATGGAAGAGGTCAGATGGAGATCAGGTCGGTGGGCTGATAATATATAGAAATAAATCAATTTTAATTCAAGAGAATTGATGCAAATATGAGGTACATGAAATGGAATTTAAAACATTAGAGCTTTTTAAATCTGAAAAAGTTGCAACTATAAAGCTTAATAGACCAGAAGTACTTAATGCTTTTGATGAGTGTCTTATGCTAGATCTAAAGAAGGCCACGTCTGATGTAAGGAATGATCCTAATATAAGAGTTCTAATTATTACTGGAAATGGAAAAGGGTTTTCTGCAGGCGCAGATTTGAATGATAGATCTAAAGCTTGGGATGGCTCAAAGGATGCTTTAGAAAGGGGCTTTAAACCTTTTTTCGAAGACATTATTGATATGCCTAAACCTGTTATTGCAGCTATCAACGGACCGGCAGCTGGAATAGGGGCTGCACTTGCTTTAGTTTGTGATCTAAGAGTAATGGCAAAGGATGCCTATATAATGTCTGTCTTCAGTAATATTGCTTTAGTTCCTGATGGAGGATTATCATGGACCTTACCTAAATATCTTGGCTATTCAAAAGCATATGAATATGCAATTGAAGCTAAAAAGATATTCTCTGATGAATGCCTTCGATTTGGGATTGCAAATAAAGTTTTTGAAATAGAAGATTTAGAGGATAAAACACTAGAGTGGGCAATAAAAATTTCTAAGAGGTCACCTCAGTCTTTGGTAAATACAAAAAAATTAATGAGAGCTTCTATGAATAAAGGTTATTGGGATACTTATAGTCAGGAAGGAGATATTCAGAATGATCTAACTGGCAGCCAAGAAAATTATGAAGCTGTTAAAGCATTCTTTGAAAAACGAGAGCCTAACTTTGATTAAGTATCTTACTTATTCCAACAATTATTGCTTCAAATGATGCTCTTGTAGTATTTGAATTAATTCCAACACCCCAGCTCGTCTGGTTGGCGCTTTCAAGCTCAATATATGCAGCTGCTCTCGCATCAGAACCAGAAGATATTGCAGATTGATTATAATCAGCTACCTTCAAATCAACATCTAGATAAGATGAAAGGGCATTTATAAATGAATCGATTGGCCCATTTCCCTTACCCTCAATCTCTATCTCCATATTATTTATTAGCATTTTAATAATTAGACTATGCTCATTTCCACTAGTTGTTGATGAGTGGTCAATATACGCAAAGCCACTCTTTGGCTTAAGAAAATCTTTCTCAAAGATTTCCCAAATTTCAGAAGTAACAATTTCCTTTCCAGATTTATCAGCTAGCTTTTGAATCTTTTGACTCATGCTAATTTGCAATCTCCTTGGCAAGGAAACTCCATGATCTTTCTCTAGAAGAAACGCAACACCGCCTTTTCCAGACTGAGAATTAATCCTTACTACAGCCTCATAACTTCTACCGAGATCAGCAGGATCTATTGGCAAGTATGGCACTTCCCAATGGTATTGATTAGATTGCTCCATTGCATTAAAACCTTTTTTAATTGCATCTTGGTGAGAGCCTGAAAAAGCAGTAAAAACAAGATCCCCAGCATATGGATGTCTCGGATGAACAGGAAGCTGATTACAATATTCAACTTCTCGCATTACTGAATTAATATTAGAAAAGTCGAGATTTGGGTCGATGCCTTGAGTAAGCATATTAAGAGCTAATGTTACTAAATCAACATTACCAGTTCTTTCGCCATTACCAAAAAGGGTGCCTTCAATCCTGTCTGCTCCTGCCATAACTCCAAACTCAGCCGCAGCAACTGCAGTGCCTCTATCATTATGAGGGTGAAGACTTAAACATATATTCTCTCTATTTCTAAGATTATTATTCATCCACTCTATTTGATCTCCATAAATATTTGCAGATGACATCTCAACAGTAGCAGGGAGATTAATTATTATTTTATTGTTTGATGCATCTTTTAAGATATCTACAACTTCATCGCATACCTCAGCAGCATATTCCAGCTCAGTTCCAGTGAAACTTTCTGGTGAGTATTCAAAACTCCAATTAGTATCACTATTCTTTAAAGCCAGCTCCCTTACTTTTCTTGCACCATTTAATGCAATTTGTTTTATACCCTCTTTATCTTGATTGAATACAACTCTTCTTTGAAGAGTAGAGGTGGAATTATAAAAATGCAAAATAGCACTTTTTGCTCCTTCAAGAGATTTAAAGGTGCGCTCTATAAGCTCATCTCTTGATTGAGTTAATACCTGAATATCAACATCAGATGGGATTTTTTTATTGTCAATTAGATCTCTAACAAAATCAAAATCAGTTTGAGATGCAGAAGGAAAGCCAACTTCTATTTCCTTAAAGCCTATCTCGCAAAGAAGTTTGAACATCCTATCTTTTCTTTCAGACCCCATAGGCTCTATCAGTGCTTGGTTGCCATCTCTTAGATCAACAGAACACCACAAAGGGGCATTAATAATAGTTTTTGAAGGCCATTCTCTATCCTGCAAATCAATTGCTTTAAAAGGCTTATATTTCTTATATGGATTGTCCATTTTTTATTAAGTAAATGTTAATATTTATTTGTATATGATAACTGCTTCTTTAAAAACTAACCTTATATTAAAAGAGCTTGGAATTACAAGATTTTCTTTAAGATCTGTAGCAAATAAATCAAGCCTTAACCCAATCCATATTTATAAAATTCAAAATGTAACCGTTTTATTAGATAAGTCTTTTAAAGAGCATAAAAGTTCTGAAAAAAAATTAATTTTAGCCATAATGAATTCAACAACTCTTGCAAGTTCAGAGTCGCCTGGTCAATCTTGCTCAGTTAATAGCGTAACTGAGTTAGGTAACTCATTAGACAGGCATTCTAAATTAATTATTAATTTTACAAATAATGAAATTAAGATCTCTACAAAAACACCAGTTATAAACTCAGCTAACATTGATCAATTAACTTTGAACCCTCAAAAGAAGAAGCAACTCTGGACTTCCATTAAGTCTTTACTCAGTCTTTAAATGTTCCATGTTACAAGTCTCAGAGAAGAGCACTTAGAGGAGTCATATGAAATCGAGAAGCTAACCAATCCAACACCATGGACTTACAAAAATTTTAAATCCTCTTTTGAGGTTGGCCACTTTGGCTTAATTTGTATTTATAAAAATCAGATAGCTGGATTTGCCATCTACTCTCCTATAAAACCAGAAGCACATCTCTTAAATATAGCTATTGCACATAAATTTCAAAAAAAAGGTGCTGGAGCTTTATTGCTAAATACAATTTTTGATCAATGTACAGTGATGGGCATTAAAACTATATATCTAGAAGTAAGAATAAGTAATATTAAAGCTATTCTTTTTTATGAAAAATTTGGTTTTAAGAAAGATGCAATTAGAGAAAACTATTACACCGGAGAGCATAAAGAAGATGCTCTTTTGATGTCAAAAGTTCTAGCTTAGTAGATTATTGATCTTTTTTTCAATTTTACTAGGCTTTGTGGAGGGCAAAAACCTCTTAACTACTTTACCATCACTATTTATTAAAAATTTTGAAAAATTCCATTCTATTGGTCTATAGCCTAAGAACCCACGCTTAGAATCTTTTAAAAAAGTATACAAAGGGTCTTCATTTGGACCATTCACATCAATCTTATTGAAAAGAGGGAATGTAATGTTGTACTTTTCAGTACAGAAGAATTTAATCTCATCGTTACTTCCAGGCTCTTGAGCTTTAAACTGATTGCATGGAAAAGCTAGAATTTCAAAATTATCACCCTTAAAATTATCATATAAATTTTGTAGGCCTTCATATTGATAGGTTAATCCACAATAGCTAGCAACATTTACTATTAATAGGGTTTTCCCCTTGTAGCTTCCCAAATTAACTTCATTAAGCTCTGCATCTTTTACTGTTATGTCATATATACTTTTCATAGTAATTTGTATTTATAGAATTGATTGTATATCTTCAATGAGATCAGATGGCTCTATCCTTGGATCATATCTTTTAAATAATTCACAATTTTTCTTAAAAAGAAATTTTGTAAAATTCCATTCAATATCTTTTGTATCAGACCCTTCACAGCTAATATTTTTCAAAAAAGTATACAAAGGGTCTTCATTTGGACCATTCACATCAATCTTATTGAAAAGAGGGAATGTAATGTTGTACTTTTCAGTACAGAAGAGTTTAATCTCATCGTTACTTCCAGGCTCTTGAGCGCCAAATTGGTTGCTTGGAAAAGCTAAAATTTCTAGCCCTTGAGAATTAAATTCATTATAAAGTTCCTGCAATCCCTCATAATGATATGTAAGACCACATTCACTAGCCACATTGACTATTAGAAGTGTTTTTCCATCATAGATAGAGAGATCTACATCATCTAGATTATTGTCTTTAACAGTAAAGTCAGTTATTTTTTTCATAGGCTGTTTTTTATAATGTGAAGATTTTAAGTTATTAATGATTATTTCTCCACTTAATACCTTTAATATATAGTTAATAAATACTTATTTCTGAAAAGATGTAAGATTCATGATTTAGTTTGAGATATTTAAGTATGACAAGTTCAAAAGAAATTAAACTTATTTGGAAAAAATATAAAGATTTATCAAGTGATGAGTTATATTCAATTTTGCATTTGAGACAAAAAGTATTTATTTTAGAGCAAGATTGTCCATACATAGATGCTGACTACTCAGACCAAGACGCATTTCATTTATTAGCATATAAAGATAATGACTTAATTGGATATCTTAGGGCTTTCAAGCCTGGAATAAAGTATGAAGGTTCTTCACTGGGAAGAATAGTCACTGAAATAAATTCAAGAGGTCTCGGCGTGGGTAAAATGATAACCATTGAGGGAGTAAACTTTTTAAAAAAAGATTACCCAGATTATGAAATTGTGATTTCTGCCCAACATCGATTAGAACATTTTTATATTGATTTGGGATTTACTTCAAGAGGAGAGGTTTACCTAGAAGATGATATTGATCATATACAAATGTATTTTATTCCGACTAAATAAGAGATAACCTCATTTTATTTCACTTAATAATTGGGCTATCAAACAATAAACTATGTATCTCTTCGGTTATGAAAGGAGCGAAAGGGTGCATCATAACTAGTATTTCTTTCAATAGCGGCCTAAGATTTTTTGTATCTCCACTTTTTTTACATTCTTCAATATAGACATC
>CALJHI010000035.1 GCA_938075575.1 uncultured SAR86 cluster bacterium
GTGTTGTTTTCCGCCTGTTTCTATTACTGCATACATATTAATATCTCTAAAGGTGGCAAAATATACGCTTTAATGAAGAATTTATCAATAGTTATGTATAATTTTGCTTTAATTAATTTTATACAAGGTTTTACAAATTAATAATATAAATAAAGAACTTTTGCAGGTTAAGAAACTTCTTAAAAATGAAATAATTGAAGAGGAAATAATTTCAAGTCTGTATGATTACATTTTCAAGTCAAATGGCAAACAAATTAGAGCTAAGCTATCTCTTATAGCCTCATCTATAGATAGAAGAAAAACCAAAAAAAGACTTAAACTTGCATCAATTATAGAGCTCTTACACACAGCAACTCTAGTACATGATGATGTGGTAGATTCCTCTACCGAAAGAAGAGGAGAGGCTTCTGTAAATAGCTTTTGGACCAATTCACATAGCGTATTAATTGGTGATTACATATACTCTAAAGCTTTTATGTTAATGGTAGATTTAAACGATATTAAAATTCTAGAAGAATTATCAGATGCAACTAATGAAATTTCTAAAGGCGAACTTATTCAGTTAGATGCTATAAATAATATTAATGTTGACTTAAATTATCTTTTAAAAATAAGCTACTTTAAAACTGGTAGGCTTTTTGAAGCCTCAGCCAAATCTGGAGCAATTCTGGGTGGAGGAAATCAAGAATATATTAGAAATGCTACCACTTTCTCTAAAAACCTTGGAATTCTTTTTCAAATTAAAGATGACTTATTAGATTATCAGATAGAAAGCTCATCAGGCAAGCCTAACTTCCAAGATATAAAAGAGAAAAAGATTACCTATCCCTTTTATTTTGCTTATGAAAATGCCAACAAAAGTGAGAAAAAATCTTTAGAGAGATTTCTTAAAGATGATAAAATTGATAATAAAGAGCTCTATTTATTAGTAAATTCACTTGGAGGAATCAAAAATACAAATATTCTTGCAATAAAGTATATGAAATTAGCCAAAGAAGCCTCTATGAAGATAAAAAATAAAATAGTTAGGAATGAAATGTTAAACTTGCTAAATATTTCAATAAATAGAAAAAAATGAGGTTCATTCCCAAAAGCCATTATTCCAAGCAAGAATTAATTGATTGTGGTAATGGAAGATTGTTTAACGAAGGAGATGGCAGACTTCCCTCCGATAACATGCTTATGTTCGATTCTATAAATTTAATTAATGATGATGGTGGCGATTTTAATAAGGGTAAAATTATTGCCGAATTAGATATCAATCCTGATCTTTGGTTTTTTGATTGTCATTTTAAGGAAGATCCAGTCATGCCAGGGTGCTTGGGCTTGGATGCAATGTGGCAATTATTAGGATTTTATCTTCTATGGTCTGGTCTTCCAGGAATTGGGCGGGCGCTTGGAGCGGAAAAAGTTAAATTTTTTGGCCAAGTGCTGCCGAGTGCAAAAAAAGTAAGATATGAATTAGATATAAAAAGAGTTATAAATAGAGGAGCTGTTTTGGGACTTGCTTATGGAAAAATGTTTGTTGATGACAGAGAGGTGTATACTGCCGAGAATCTAAAGGTAGGATTATTTAAGGATACAAGTAGCTTTTAGTATAATGAAAAATATTGTTATAACAGGCTTAGGAATTAAATCATGTATAGGTCATTCTTATGAAGATGTTCTTTATAGCTTGCAAAATGGTAAGTCAGGGATAGTTAAAAACCAAATATATACCGATATGAACTTTAGAAGTCAGGTTTCCGGTAGTATTGATATTGATCTTAAAGAACACATTGATAGAAAGCTTCTAAGATTTATGGGAGAGGCTCCTGCATATGCTTATCTTGCTGCATTAGATGCAATTCAAATGTCTGGACTTGAAGATCATGAGCTATCTAATCCTAGGGTAGGCATAGTTGCTGGCTCTGGAGGAGCATCAACAAAAGCCCAAGTAATTACAGCAGATATTACCAGAGATAAAGGACCTAAAAGAATTGGTCCATATGCAGTAACCAAAACTATGGGCAGTACAGTGGCCGCAATATTGGGGACAGCTCTTAAGCTTCAAGGCGTGAACTATTCAATATCTTCAGCATGTTCAACCAGTGCACATTGTATAGGTCACGGTGCTGACTTAATAAGATCTGGTCAGCAAGATATTGTCTTAGTGGGTGGTGGTGAAGATGAGCATTGGAGTTCTTCTTGCATGTTTGATGCCATGGGAGCACTTTCTTCTAATTTTAATGAGAATCCAACTATTGCATCAAGAGCATTTGATGAAAATAGAGATGGTTTTGTTATTTCCGGAGGTGCTGGGATTTTAATTCTAGAGGATGAAGATCATGCTAAAAAAAGAGGAGCAAATATTATTGCTAAATTAGCTGGATATTATGCTAACTCAGATGGATATGACATGGTTGCTCCATCAGGAGAAGGGGCAGAAAGATGTATGAAGGGTGCTTTAGAATCATCGGGTGATAATGTTGATTATATTAATGCGCATGGAACTAGTACTCCTGTAGGAGATTTAGCTGAATTAAATGCAATTAAAAAAGTTTTTGGTAACAAAGCACCAATTATAAGCTCTACAAAATCAATGACAGGTCACTCTCTTGGTGCAACAGGAGTGCAAGAAGCCATATATTCAATAATGATGATTAATGAAAGCTTTATTGCTCCATCAATAAATATTTTAAATTTAGTAGAAGAAGCAAAAGGACTAGATATAAACCAAGAGTGTAGAGATCAATCTATAAAGAGTGTAATGAGTAATTCATTTGGTTTTGGTGGAACTAACGCAACTTTGATATTTTCAAAGTATTAAACTAGTAATATTCTTTTAAAGTATTCTCTGTATAAGGTTTAATATCATCAAGCCTTCCCTCCTCCATTTTAACGACCCACTCATGATCAGCTAAGAGCGCCCTTCCAACTGCAACAAGATCGTATTTTTCTTCATTGATATCTTTAACAACTTCTTGTATTCCAGATGGATTAGCTGGAGCTGTCATATCTGTAAAATCCGATTTTAGTCCAACACTTCCAACACTTATAGTTGGTAATTTAGATATTTTCTTTGTCCAGAATGCAAGGTTGCCATTTGAACCATCGAATTCACTTTCCCAATATCTCCTCATGCTTGAATGAATATAATCAAGCCCTGATTCAATTGGATCTCTTAGCATTCTGTATAATTCTTCTTCATCTTTTGCAAGTCGAGCATGATAATCTTGTTGCTTCCATTGAGAGAACCTAAACCCAACAATAAAGTCACTTTTTACATTTGATTTGATCGCGCTAATAATGTCTGAAGCTAATTTAGATCTTTTTTCTATTGAACCACCATATGCATCTTCTCTATGATTAGTGCCTTCCCATAAAAAATTGTCAATTAAGTACCCATGAGCACCGTGAACTTCTATCCCATCAAAGCCAATTTCCTCACACCGTTTAGCATCAGCAGCATAGGCATCTATGGTTTCATTGATATCTTTAATTGTCATGGGATGAGCAACATCCTTGCCAGGTCTTGTAAGCCCTGAAGCTGTGTGCCCTGGAATCTTCGGATTTGGTCCCATACCAGGCTTTCTAAAGCCACCACAGTGCCATAATTGAGCAATAGCAGCACCTTCATTAACTTTTATTCCATTAACGACTTGCTTCCATCCATCGATGGCCTCTTTGCTATCCAACCTTGGCACATTTGGGTATGCGCTTGAAGCATCATGGCTAATTTCAATGCCCTCAGTAATTATCAGTCCAACCCTAGCTTTTGCCCTTCTTTCATAATAATCAGCTACATTTTGTGTTGGTATGCCTTTTGGTGACATACTTCTAGTCATTGGAGCCATAACTATTCTATTTCTAAGCTCAATATTTTTAAGTTTATATGGAGTGAATAACATACTAATCCTCTTTTTTAAATTTTGTTTGTCTCCAAGGAAAGGCTTTTGGCATGTCTTTAGAAACTTGATCAGTAAATTTAGGTAAACGCTTCTCAAGAAAAGACATTACTCCCTCCATAGCATCTTTGGAACTTCCACGAGATTCAATTACCTTGCTATCTATAATATGTGCATCTTCTGGTGATGATTCCGAAGAGAGGGACCACATCATTTGCCGTGTTACAGCTATAGATACTGATGAGGATTTGCCAATAAATTTTGAGGCAATTTTTTTAGATGTGTCTATTAGGTTATCTTCTTCAGATATGTACCCAACTAAATTATTTTCATAAGCTACAAGAGAAGAAATATTCTCACCGGAGTATGACCATTCAAGAGCTTTTGAAATACCAACAATCTTAGGTAAAAACCAACTCGAGCAAGCATCTGGAGCGATACCTCTTCTAGCAAATGGAAATGAAAAACTTGCCTTAGGAGATGCCACTCTAATATCAGCGGCCAACTGAAGCGTTGCCCCCACCCCTACAGCAGGTCCATTGCAAGCTGTGATTATAGGCTTTAGACACTTATACATTCTTAAAGTTAAAATTCCACCAGAGTCTCTATTAAAGTCTTCATGATATTGTTTTGAATTATCAAATTCACTATTGAAAGTATTTTTGCCAGAAGAAAGGTCAGCACCTGCACAAAAGGCTCTTCCAGAACCCGTGATAATAATGGCTTTAATGTCATCATTATCATCACAATAATCAAAAGCTTTCAGAAGGTCAGAAAGCATTACCTGATTAAAAGCATTTAGCTTATCTGGTCTATTTAGACTAATTATTGCTATTGAGTCTGTTTCTTCAAAAAGAAGCGTTTCAAAATTCAACTAACAACTATCCTTAAAAAGGAATATCATCATCTGTCAAACCAGATCCAGAGTCCTCTTCAGAAGGAAACGGTGACTCAGATTGATTATTATTAACCTGCGTATCATTTTGAGAGGCTCTAGAGCCCAGCATTGTTAGCTCACTTCCAACTATCTCAGTCGTCCATCTATCAGCACCACTCTTGTCTTGCCACTTCCTAGTTTGAAGCTTTCCTTCCACATAGACACTCGAACCC
>CALJHI010000036.1 GCA_938075575.1 uncultured SAR86 cluster bacterium
TTCTTCTGGAAAAACTCCTGCTCAATTTGAAAGAGTTCTCCTAGGAATAACAAAAGCATCACTTGCTACTAATTCATTCATTTCTGCTGCTTCCTTCCAAGAAACAACTAGAGTTCTAACTGAAGCTGCTGTAACTGGAAAGAAAGATCACTTAAGAGGATTGAAAGAAAATGTGGTTGTAGGAAGATTAATACCTGCTGGTACTGGAATGGAATTCCATGACAAATTAAGAAATAAAAAACAGTATGATCTTGATGAGCAAACTTTATCCGCAGATGATATAGAGGCGGCGTTAAGACAGGAACTGCAAGAAAATGAGGAATAATGTTGACCGCGATCAATCTGCTCTATAAAATCGCGGCCTAAACAAAAAAAATATATTATGGCAACAGTAAACCAATTAGTTAAAAAGTCTAGAAAACCAAAAACTAGAAAAACAGACGTACCAGCCCTTAAAGCTTGTCCACAAAGAAGAGGTGTTTGTACTCGTGTTTATACAACAACTCCAAAAAAACCAAATTCAGCTCTAAGAAAAGTATGTAGAGTTAGATTAACAAGTGGCTTTGAAGTTACTTCTTATATCGGCGGAGAAGGCCATAATCTTCAGGAACATTCTCTTGTGCTTATTAGAGGAGGAAGAGTTAAAGATCTTCCTGGTGTTCGATACCATACAGTTAGAGGCACCCTTGATACATCTGGTGTAGCTGGACGAAAACAAAGAAGATCCAAATATGGAGCAAAAAAAGGTAAATAATTATGCCAAGAAGAAGAAGTCCCGAGAAACGTAAAGTCCTGCCTGATCCTAAGTACAAAGACATAGTTTTAGCTAAATTTATGAACAACCTTATGAAGGATGGTAAAAAATCTACCGCTGAAAAAATTGTTTATGGAGCATTTGATCAAATTACTAAAACTAGTAAAGAAGACCCATTAGAAGTTTTTTCAAAAGCTCTAAGCGAAGTTAGTCCTGTTGTTGAGGTTAAATCACGAAGAGTTGGTGGTGCTAACTATCAAGTTCCTATTGAGATTAGACCATCAAGAAGACAAGCACTTGCCATGAGATGGATTGTTGACGCAGCTCGAAAAAGAAGCGAAAAATCTATGCATTTAAGACTTGCTGGCGAGCTACAAGATGCTTCTCAGAAAAAAGGTTCGGCTGTAAGGAAGAAAGAAGAAGTTCACAAGATGGCTGAAGCTAACAAAGCTTTCTCACATTTCAGATTTTAATTAGTTAATCAAATATAAAATACTATGGCTAGACAAATTGTTTTAAATAAATATCGTAATGTTGGTATATGTGCCCACGTTGATGCTGGTAAGACCACAACCACGGAAAGAGTTCTTTTCTATACTGGCTTATCACATAAAATTGGTGAAGTTCATGACGGCGCAGCAACAATGGATTGGATGGAGCAAGAGCAGGAAAGAGGTATTACAATTACGTCTGCTGCCACCACATGTTTTTGGAGTGGTATGGAGCAACAATTTCCTCAGCATAGAATAAACATTATTGACACACCTGGTCACGTTGATTTCACAATTGAGGTAGAAAGGTCACTGAGAGTGCTTGATGGAGCTGTAGTAGTTTTTTGTGGCACGTCTGGGGTAGAGCCTCAATCTGAGACTGTCTGGAGACAAGCAAACAGATATGAAGTTCCCAGGATTGTTTTTGTTAACAAAATGGATAGAGCAGGTGCTAACTTTGAAAGAGTTGTTCAGCAGATCAAAGATAGGCTTCAAGCAAATATTGTTCCTATTCAATACAATATTGGAGCTGAAGAAGATTTCAAAGGAGTCGTTGATCTTATAAATATGAGAGCTATCTACTGGAATGAAGAAGATCAAGGTCTTACTTTTGATTCTAAAGATATTCCTGAAGAATTAATCGAAAAATGCACTGAACTTAGAGAAGAGATGTTAGAAGCTGCAGCTGAAGCTAATGAAGAATTAATGGATGCATATTTAGAATCAGGCGACCTCTCAGTAGAGCAAATTAAAGAAGGCTTAAGAATACGCTCGCTAGCTAATGAACTTATTGTAGGCTTGTGTGGATCTGCATTTAAGAACAAAGGTGTTCAAGCTATGCTTGATGCGGTTGTAGAATTTTTACCTGCGCCAGATGAGGTCAAAGCTATTACAGGTGTAATTCCAAACAACTCTCAGGAAGATGAGGAAGAAGATTCTAGAAAATCATCTGATGATGAACCTTTCTCAGCACTAGCTTTTAAAATTGCTACAGATCCATTTGTTGGAACACTAACTTTTATTAGGGTTTATTCTGGAGTGCTTTCTGTTGGAGATGCTGTTATAAACTCTACTAAATCTAAAAAGGAAAGAGTTGGAAGAATGGTGCAAATGCATTCAAATAATAGAGAAGAAATTAAAGAAGTGAGAGCAGGAGATATTGCAGCATGTATTGGCCTAAAAGATATCACTACTGGTGATACACTTTCCGATGCAAGCAGCCCAATTGTTCTTGAAAGAATGGATTTCCCTGAACCAGTTATTTCTGTAGCTGTTGAACCCAAATCAAAACCAGATCAAGAAAAAATGTCTCTAGCTTTAGGTAAACTAGCCCAAGAAGATCCATCTTTCAGAGTGACAAGTGATGAAGAGTCAGGCCAAACAATAATCTCAGGCATGGGTGAACTTCATTTAGATGTTTTAGTAGATAGAATGAGAAGAGAGTTTTCTGTAGAGGCTAATATTGGAAAACCTCAAGTAGCTTACAGAGAAACAATCAAAGAGACCGTAGAAGTTGAGGGTAAGTTTGTTCGTCAGAGTGGTGGTAAAGGTCAGTATGGCCATGTTTGGTTAAAACTTGAACCATTAGGATTAGATGATGAGTATGAATTTGTTGACAAAATTGTGGGTGGGGTAATACCTAAAGAATATATACCTGCAGTTAATAAAGGTATACAAGAGCAAATGCAGAATGGCGTAATTGCTGGTTATCCTCTATTAGCACTTAGAGCAACTTTATATGATGGCTCATTCCATGATGTTGATTCTAATGAAATGGCATTTAAGATTGCTGGCTCTATGGCTCTTAAAGAAGGCGCTAACAAAGCAAAACCTGCTCTATTAGAACCAGTCATGAAAGTTGTTGTAGTTACACCAGAAGAGCACATGGGTGATGTGGTTGGTGATTTGAATAGAAGAAGAGGAATAATTTTAGGAATGGATGATATTACTTCTGGAAAAGAAGTTTCATCAGAGGTGCCGCTAGCAGAAATGTTTGGTTATGCAACTGATTTGCGATCTGCTACACAAGGTAGAGCTACTTTTACAATGGAATTTACTAAGTATGGTGAAGTTCCAAATAATATAGCTGAACAACTAAAAACCTCTTAAAAATAATAAAAATAAAACTACTTCATTTATGTTGACAGTAGGGTTGTTAGAAGCTTAGAATACGCCACATTTTGCGATTTGCTAAATGTGAAAATAATTTTAAATAGGTAGATATAAAGGAATAAAATGGAGAATCAATCAATAAGAATAAGGCTAAAAGCTTTCGATTATAGATTGATCGATGCTTCAGCTAAATTGATCGTAGAAACGGTAAAAAAAACCGGAGCTGTAATCAATGGACCAATTCCATTACCTGTTAAAAAAGAAAAAACAACAATTTTAAAATCTCCGCACAAAGACAAAGATGCTAGAGATCAATATGAGATTGTTACATATAAAAGACTTATGGATATAGTCGAACCAACTGATAAGACAGTTGATGCTTTAATGAAATTAGATCTATCTTCTGGGGTAGATGTTCAGATAAGCTTAGGCTAATCCATTTTTAACGCGAATGCGGCCATAGAGGGTTATTAGCCCCGTATATAGGAGATTAAATTGAGCATAGGCTTAATAGGAAATAAATCTGGAATGTCTCGTCTTTTTCTAGAAGACGGAGAATCTATTCCTGTTACTGCGGTTTCTGTCTGCGGTAATTTTGTTGCAGATATAAAAACAGCTGAAAAAGATGGCTATTCATCATTAGTTGTTTCTAAGACAAAGAAATCAAACAACGTAAATAAATCAAAAAGCGAGTTCTTTAAAAAGGTTAATCTTAACCCTGGAATACTTGCTGAGTTTAGATGTGCACCAGATGAAACTAGCGATTATTCAGTAGGAAAGCATTTAACCGCTGATATATTTAAAATTGGTCAGCATGTAGATGTAACAGGCACATCCAAAGGTAAGGGATATGCTGGTGTTATTAAAAGGCATAACTTTGCTATGCAAGATGCTACTCATGGTAACTCATTATCTCATAGGGCTCATGGATCTATTGGCCAGTGCCAAACTCCAGGTAGAGTTTGGAAAGGGAAGAAAATGTCTGGTCATATGGGTAATGTTCAAAAAACAGTTCAAAACTTAAAAATAGTCGATTTAGATGTCGAAAATAACATAATCTATATTAAAGGAGCGGTGCCAGGATTTAATGGATCTGATTTGAAAATAAAACCTGCGCTTAAAAGATCATGAAAATAGACTTATTATCAACAACAAAAAAACAGAATCTAGATATATCTGATACTGCTTTTGGTAGAGACTTCAATGAATCTCTTGTTCATCAGGCTGTTGTTAGCTATATGGCTGGTTCCAGACAAGGAACTTCTCAACAGAAAACAAGATCTGATGTCAGGGGCGGTGGTAAAAAGCCATACAGACAAAAGGGAACAGGAAGAGCTAGAGCAGGTACTATAAGAAGTCCTCTATGGAGAGGTGGTGGCGTCGCTTTTGCCTCAAGACCAAGAGACTATAGTAAAAAAATTAATAAGAAAATGTATAGAGCTGCTATTAGATCTATCTTTTCTGAACTGCTTAGACAAGAAAAGTTAGTAGCCATAGAAAATCCAGTTTTAGAGAAACCAAAAACTAAAGAAATAGCTAAGTTTTTAAATGAGTTTTCGCTTAGCAAAGTTCTAATTATTACTGATGAAATTGATATCAATCTATTCCTCTCAGTAAGAAATATACCGAACGTAGATGTTATTACAGTTAGAGAAATCAACCCTGTTGTTCTATTAAAGGCTCAAAAAGTTGCAGTTACAGCTGAAGCATTTAAGCAAATAGAGGAGTGGATAGATGCATAACGAAAAATTATTTACGCTTATCAAAGCTCCTATAGTGACAGAGAAATCTGCTCGGGTAGGCGAAGAGTTAAAGCAGTTTGTTTTTAAAGTAGACCTGTCAGCAAACAAAAGAGAGATAAAACAAGCGGTTGAGAAGTTATTTAAAGTTGAGGTTCTTAAGGTAACTACTTCTATTGTTAAAGGAAAAAGAAAAAGGAATAGAACGGGTTTATATAAAAGATCTAATTATAAAAAAGCTTTTGTAACTCTTGGAAAAGATTCTGAAATTCAACTTGAGGGAATTAATTAATCATGGCAATTATTAAAGCAAAACCCACAAGTCCTGGAAGACGTGGTGTCATTTCAGTTAAAACTGATCTTTACAAAGGCAAGCCACTTAAATCTTTAACTCAATCTAAGTCTAAAAATGGTGGAAGAAATAATAACGGCCGCATCACTGTAAGACATCAGGGTGGCGGACATAAACAACATTACAGAATTATTGATTTCAAAAGAAATAAATTGGACATACCTGCAGTAGTCGAAAGACTTGAGTATGATCCTAATAGGTCAGCCCACATTGCGCTTCTTAAATATAAAGATGGTGAGAGAAGATATATTATTGCTCCAAGTAAACTTAACGTGGGTGATGAGATTATTTCTTCTGAAAAGTGTGAAATTAAAGTTGGAAACTCAATGAAACTTAAAGACATTCCTCTAGGAACAAATGTCCATTGTGTTGAGTTAAAACCTCTTAAAGGTGCCCAGCTTGCAAGAAGCGCTGGAACATCTGCTAGATTAATAGCTAAAGAAGGTATTTATGCAACATTAAGACTGCAGTCTGGTGAAACTAGAAAAGTCTTATGGGAATGCAGGGCTACACTTGGTGTTGTTTCAAATCAAGAAAATAACCTTAAATCTTTAGGCAAAGCTGGAGCTAAGAGATGGAGAGGAGTTAGACCTACAGTTAGAGGTGTTGCCATGAATCCGGTTGACCACCCACATGGTGGTGGTGAGGGAAGAACATCCGGTGGAAGACATCCATCTACACCTTGGGGAATTCCAACAAAAGGATACAAAACAAGAAAGAATCAGCGTACAGATGACTTAATAATTAGAAGAAGAGGAAGTAGAAAGTAATATGCCAAGATCACTAAAAAAAGGACCATTTATCGACTTATCGCTTGAAAAGAAAGTTGATGCTGCTGTTGCAGCTAATGATAAGAGACCTATTAAAACATGGTCGCGCAGATCAATGATTAACCCATCAATGGTTGGACTAACAATTGCCGTTCATAATGGTAGACAGCACATTCCGGTTTACGTTAATGAGGATATGGTAGGGCATAAGCTTGGAGAATTTTCTTTAACAAGAACTTTTAAAATGCACTCCGGTGATAGGAAGGCTAAATAATGGAAACAAGAGCTTATCTAAAAGGAACAAGGTTATCTCCTCAAAAAGCAGGCTTAGTAGCTGATGCAATTCGAGGAAAGTCAGTACATGATGCTATGGATTTTTTAGGCTTTAACAAGCAAAAAGGAGCCGCAGTAATAAAAAAACTACTTGAATCTGCTATAGCAAATGCAGAAAACAATGATAAAGCAGATATAGACATGCTTTCTGTTAAATCCATTATTGTTAATCAAGGCATGAGATTAAAAAGAATGAAGCCAAGAGCTAGAGGAAGAGCTGACAGAATAATAAAGCCTACATGCCACATAGAAATCATCTTATCTGAGGGAACTAAGTAATGGGACAAAAAGTAAATCCAACTGGTTTTAGATTAGGAACGAGTAAAAAGCAAAATGCTAATTGGTATGCTAAAGGCAAAGCTTTTTCTGAGAATTTAATTCAGGACCTTAAAGTAAGAGAATACTTTAAAGTTAAATTAAAAAACTCATCTATTAGCAAAATAGAATTAGAAAGATCTGCTGAAAAATTTGTTGTTTCTATATACACATCAAGACCTGGAATAATTATTGGTAAGCGAGGAGAAGAGATAGAAAACCTAAAGAAGGCTGTGGAGAAGATAGTGAAAAAGCCTTCACAAATAAATATTAAAGAAGTGAAAAAACCTGATCTAGATGCAACTATTCTTGCTGAAGGTATAGCGCAGCAACTTGAAAGAAGGGTTATGTTTAGACGTGCCATGAAAAGAACGGTTCAAAGTGCTCTTAGACAAAGCGCAAAAGGCGTAAGGGTTGAGGTCTCAGGAAGATTAAATGGTGCTGAAATTGCAAGAACAGAATGGTATAGAGAGGGAAGAGTGCCATTGCATACACTTAGAGCTGACATAGATTATGGTACCGCAGAAGCCCTAACAACTTATGGGATTATAGGCGTAAAAGTCTGGGTTTTTAAAGGTGAAACAACAGTAGATCCATACAAAGTTGATCAAGGAAGTTAATTACTATGTTACAGCCAAAACAAACAAAATTTAGGAAGATGCACAAAGGCAGAAATAGAGGCCTTGCACAAAATGGTAATACCGTTGCATTTGGAAGATTTGGACTTGTTGCGTCTGATAGAGGCAGAATAACTGCTCGTCAAATTGAAGCTGCCAGAAGAGCAATGACAAGACATATTAAAAGAGGCGGTAACATTTGGATAAGAATTTTTCCAGACAAACCAATTACCAAGAAACCTTTAGAAGTTCGTATGGGTAAGGGTAAGGGTAAT
>CALJHI010000037.1 GCA_938075575.1 uncultured SAR86 cluster bacterium
TTTAAACCAGGAAAATTAAACTCAGGTCTTGGTGTGGACAAATCATTGCCTCTAGCTTTAGAAAAACTTAAGAAATCATCTGTAATATAAGAACAAATGATGTGAAGCCCCCTATCAAGATTGTCGGTATGACAAAAACCATCTCTAAAATATCCAGTAATAGGATTTGAACAACATTCGTCTATTGGCTCATCAAAAATATTAGTTTGATTCATCTTCTTCTATTTCCTTTTTGTACTTCTCATAATCTTCCCAATCATGTGGAGTTCCAACATTTTGGATTCCATTAATTGCTCTATATAGACTCTTGGATCTTAATTTAGTTCTATCTTGTTTTTTGCCTAAGATTTTATTCCAGCCTTCTTTGAAATGTTTAAAGAAATTTTTATTATTTGGCATCTTATGATTTTGTCATAAATAAGAAATAATAAAATAGAAGCATTAAAAGATTTGATAAAATAATGTGATGGAAAATGGAAAAATATTATTCAATGAGAAGTGCTCAATATGTAACTTTGAGATTCAGCACTATAAAAAAAGATCACACTTAGAATTCGAAGACTGCAGTGACATGAGTGATAAATACTTAAAAAAGCTGCACGTTATATTTGATAACGGCAAAGAGTTAGTAGGTGTAGATGCGTTTGTTTATATTTGGAAAAGAACCAAAGGTTATACTTGGCTGGCCAAATTTACCAACCTCCCAATAATTTATCAGTTCGCAAAACTTGCCTATTCTTTTATAGCCTTCTTGTTGTTTTGGCGCTTTAAAATTGCTATGAAGCTTGCTGTTTTAAAAGCTAAATGAGAATAGTTATCGAAACGATTGTCATTTAAAATATTACCTAATATCAATATTTTACATAAATTAATAATTCATATATATTAACCTTTTATTGAGCTTAATATATGGAGATTGTTATGGAAATGAAGGAAATTGATTCTAAGCTGGTTTGCGGTATTTTGAATGAAATCATGGAGTATGAGTTAGCAGGTGTAGTTAGATATACACACTCGGCAATGATGGTTAGCGGACCATATAGACTTCCAATTGTTACTTTTTTAAAAGAACAAGCGGCTGAATCTCTGATGCATGCTACACAGGCGGGAGAGCTAATAGTTGGTCTTGATGGACATCCAAGCCAAAGAATTGCAAAGATAGATGAGACACATAGGCATGCCATAAATGATATTCTTGAAGAGAGTCTAGGCCATGAATTGCATGCGCTTAGTTTATATAAAAAGCTGCTTGTAAATGTTGCTGATAGATCAATCTATTTAGAGGAGTATGCCAGAGGTCTAATTGGCGAAGAGGAGCAACACTCCCTTGAGTTAAAAGCTATGCTCAAAGATTTTGGATAAAAATATTAAGCTTTCTTGAAATAACGTTGATGATGGGCTTCAGATAATCTTAAAAGCTCATCATTGATTTCATCTTTAATTGTTTTAGGATCATAAGCCTCCAAAACACTAATGCCAAATTTAGATAAATCTAATTCTTGAGAACCAGCTGCCCTAAGCAGATCAAATATCCATGTTAGTGGTTCTAAAGAATTATTGTAGTTAATTGCATTTTCTTTCAGCTTAGATTCAAAGATATCTGAATCCAATATTTCAAAACGATCTTTGAGGATAAGTGACTTAAACTCTTCTAAACGAGAGTTAACAACCTCTTTTTCATCAGATGAATACTTATTCCAGTTTATAACCTCATGAACAAATCTTTTACAGCCTTTGCATACATCATCTCCGTATGTAGTTGAGCATATTCCAAGGCAGGGAGTTGTTGATCTTGTTTTGAACATATTTTTTTGATTTTAACCTATTTTTAAAGATAATTTATTTTAAGTATTTTGTAGATAGGTGAAACATAGAAGAGTAAAATGACACCCGGAGATTACCTATGCTAAACGAATACAAAAAACACGTACAAGAAAGAGCAGAACAAAACATACCCCCTCTTCCTCTTGATCCCGATCAAACTTCTCAACTTATTGAGCTATTAAAAGGTGAGCATGAAGAATCTGATATGCTCCTTGATTTGCTTATAGAAAGGGTTCCGGCAGGAGTTGATCAATCAGCATATGTAAAAGCAGCATTTCTAGCAGACATTACAACGGGTAAATCTTCAAGCCCATATATTAATAAACAAAAAGCAGTAGAAATTTTAGGAACGATGCTCGGCGGTTATAACATTCAGCCTTTAATAGAATGCTTAAAAATTGATAGCCTAGGAGATGTAGCTGCAGATGCCTTAAGTAAGACTTTATTAATATTTGATGCGTTCAATGAAATATTTGAACTATCGCAATCTAATCAATTTGCAAAAAGAGTAATTGACTCATGGGCAAATGGAGAATGGTTTACAAGTAAGCAAGAAATTCCAGAACAAATTAAATTAACGGTTTATAAGGTTCCTGGAGAGATTAATACAGATGATCTTTCTCCAGCAACAGATGCATGGTCACGACCAGATATTCCTTTGCATGCCTTGGCAATGTTTAAAATGCCTAGAGAAGGATTGGAAAAACCCCTTGAAACTATTGAAAAACTTAAAGAAAAAGGAAATCCATTAGTTTTTGTTGGTGATGTTGTTGGTACTGGATCATCTAGGAAATCTGCTACCAATTCAGTTTTATGGCATATGGGTGATGAAATTCCATGCATACCAAATAAAAAAGAAGGTGGTTTTTGTTTTGGCGGTAAAATAGCCCCTATCTTCTTTAATACTCTTGAAGATTCAGGAGCCTTTCCTATTGAGCTAGATGTCTCAAATATGGAAATGGGTCAAGAAATAATTCTTGAGCCTCATAATGGAAAAGTTTTAGACGCATCCTCAAATGAAGTTATATCTACTTTCGAACTTAAAACTGATGTCCTTTTGGATGAGGTTAGAGCAAATGGAAGAATCCCATTAATTATAGGAAGACAATTAACAGATAAAACAAGAGAAGCCTTAGATTTAGAGCCTACCGATGTATTTAGAAGACCAGAGAGCGAAGATAGTTCTGATAAGGGTTATACACTAGCTCAAAAAATGGTCGGAAAAGCATGTGGTGTTGAGGGTATCAGACCTGGAACATACTGCGAACCAAGAATGAGTACTGTAGGTTCACAGGATACAACAGGACCAATGACAAGAGATGAGTTAAAAGAACTTGCATGTTTAGGGTTCTCTGCTGACCTAGTAATGCAATCGTTTTGCCATACAGCTGCATATCCAAAACCTGTCGATATTGAGACTCAGCATAATCTTCCTGATTTTATTATGAATAGAGGTGGTGTATCTTTAAGGCCGGGTGATGGAATTATTCATTCATGGTTGAATAGAATGTTGCTGCCTGACGGAGTAGGTACTGGTGGAGATAGTCATACAAGATTTCCAATTGGTATAAGCTTTCCAGCTGGATCAGGTCTTGTGGCCTTTGCAGCAACACTTGGAGTAATGCCACTGGATATGCCTGAATCTGTTTTAGTAAGATTTAAAGGAGAGATGCAGCCTGGAATTACATTAAGAGATCTAGTTAATGCAATCCCTTATGCGGCAATTCAAAAAGGACT
>CALJHI010000038.1 GCA_938075575.1 uncultured SAR86 cluster bacterium
ATAAAACCCCTTCTTTTGCACAATGCCACCAATTCTTCCATTGTTTTTGCTGTCAAAATCTAACTCCTATAGTTTAAAAGAACATTTGTCTCTTTTTAACAGTAAACTTGCTAACTAACTAACAGCAAGCTTACTGTCATACCTTTTTATACACTATTAGATTAAATTATATAATAGTATTAAGATTATAGTCGCAATGAGAGCGTTATTTACAACATTATCCCTTTTACCTATTCAGGCGTACAAGGCCTTTGCTTACCTTATTTTTTTATCAGGTATTTATAAGCTCACAGATGCATATAAGATTACAAAAGCTAATCTCGAAATTATCCTACCAAATGCCTCAAAAGAAGAGCTAATTATATTCGCAAAAAAAAGTTATTTAGAATCTTTGCTAAGCACGAGAGAGACTTTTATCGCCTGGTCTAGATCATCGTCATTTATAAATTCAAATATATTAGTGATAAAAAATAACTTTCTACTCTCAACCAATGTCGATAAACAAAAGGGGTTTATGGTTGTTGCCATTCATAGCAGAAGTGTAGATATGCTCCTTTCATGGATAAACTCTCAAACCATAACAACATCACTTTATAAAAAAATAAAGTTTAAGCTTCTAGATAAATATGTAAGATCTATTAGAGAAAATAAGAAAAATGAGACATATGAAACTGGAATTTTAGGCGTAAAAAAACTACTAAATGCTCTTAATAACAATAAGGTTATTTGTGTTGCCGCCGACCAGGTTCCACAAAGAGGAATGGGAGAGTATGTTGATTTTTATAATCGTAAAAGCTACACAACAACCCTTATTCCAAAGCTTGCATATAAGACTAAAAAATCTGCTATTTTTTGCTCGATTAATAAGGCGCACCAATCACAATATTTAGCAATAAACATTCACCCATCTTCAGACAGCCTATATGACAATAGTAAGCACTTGCTATCATTAAATAAATCTATAGAAAGGCTTATAGAAGAAAATATATTTGATTATGCTTGGGAATATAAAAGATTTAGAAGACCGTTTAAGGGAGACTCAAACCCCTATATATTTTAAATTATTTCTCCCAAAAAACAGTTGTAAATAATACTAATAACGTGAAGATTTCCAATCTTCCAAGTATCATTGCTAGAGCCAAAACACCCTTCCCAAAATCGGTCACAGAGCCGTATGTTTCTGAAACCATTCCCAGACCAGGGCCTAAGTTATTTAAACAAGCACCTATTGCAGAAAAAGCACTTTCAAAATCCATTCCAGTGGCCAGCAAAGATAAAAGCAACAACATAAAGCAGATTACATAAATTGAGAAAAAGCCCCAAACGGATTCTGCCACTTTATCATCTACAGCTTTGCTGCCAATTTTTAGTGAGACAACAGCGTTGGGATGAACGAGCCGAATGATGTTTATTTTTGCATGATTAATCATTATTAAGACCCTCCAAGATTTAATACCACCGCCAACCGAACCAGAGCATGCCCCAATAAAGGCGCCGATAAGAAGTAAAAAAGTTATGGCTGTTGGCCATGCAGAATAATCAGTACTAACGAACCCAGTTGTTGAAACTATAGAAACTGATTGAAATAAAATTTGTCTAAATGAAGCATCGTTATAGCCAACAAGGTATGCAATTAAAACTGACAGAGCAACCACAAGACATAGAATCGATATAAAAAACCTCAACTCTGAATCATAAAAGTACTTTAAGGGCTTTTTTTTGTATAAGGCAAAATAATGAAGAGCATAACTAAGAGCAGACAAGAGCATAAAAACCATGCATACAGATTCTATTGCAACACTATCAAAGTACCCAATACTTTCATCATGCGTCGAAAAACCGCCTATAGACACAGTGCTTAAGCTATGAGAAATGGCATCAAAAGGAGTCATTCCCATTATAAAGTACATCATTGCACACAAAGCAGTCAGAGCAAGGTATATAGCCCAAAGCGCTTGGGCAGTTTCCTTGATCCGTGGCGTTAGTTTTTGGTCACTCAAAGCCCCAGGTATCTCAGTTTTATATAACTGTCCACCACCAATTCCCAGCAGAGGCATCACAGCTATAGCAAGAACAATTAAGCCCATTCCACCCATCCATTGAAGCAACTGTCTGTAGAACAAAATGGATTCAGGCATAAGATCTAGCCCTTTGATGACAGTTGCCCCTGTTGTGGTAATGCCTGACATTGACTCAAAAAATGAATCTATAAGGCTCATACCTGAAAGAGCAAAAGGTATAGAACCCGCAGCCGATAATACCACCCAAAACAAAGTAATTATTATGAAGCCATCTTTGACACCCATTTCTTCTTGAGCATTTCTTGTAAAATACCAAGAAAACACAGAAGGAATAAATATTATTAAAAATGTAAGAAGAAAAATATTTGATGCAGAATCCTTATAGACAAGAGAAACAGCAAATGGTGCCAATAATGAAAAACTAAAAAGCATAACCAGTATGCTGAAGAGATTAATTAGAGGTTTTATAGCCATCAGCCTTCGTGAAACAGCCTCTCTATGCCAGATAGAATATTTCTATCTTTTAAAAAGATAATCAAATGATCATTTAAAGCTAAATTAACACCATTGCTAGGCATAATAACCTCGCCATGTCTTACTATTGCGGCTATTGAGGCGCCCTCTGGCATAGGGATGTCGTCAATAGAGCTACCAAATAAGCCTGAGGTGAACTCATTTGCGTGAACAACCCCTTCCACTGCCTCGGCGCCTGACTCCATTTTAAGAATAACATCTTGAGCTACATCACTTTCACGCAGATCTTGAAGAACTGAAGACACTGTAAGCCTATATGGAGCTATATAAATATCTATAAAGCCGGGAACTAGCTTCAAATATGAAGGGTTGTTTAAAATAATCATGGTTTTCTTTGCCCCAAGCTTCTTTGCAAGCAGTGAAGACATGACATTTGTCTCATCATCATTTGTAAGCGCGCAGAAAACATCGATCGAATCAATATTTTCACTTTTAAGCAAATCATCATCAGTTGCAGAACCCTTTAAAACTATGGTTTTATCAAGACTCTTTGATAATTCCTCACATTTTTCATCGTTTGAGTCAATTAATTTTACCTTATAGTCATTTTCAAGCTCTTTTGCCAATGAAAAGCCTATCTTCCCCCCGCCAACTATCATTATTCTGGATGAGGGGTCATCATGTCTAAACTCATCTACTATAGTATCTATATTATTAGCATCTGAAACGAAGTACACCTCATCATTTTCTTTAATAATTGTGCCTCCATCAGGAATAAAGGGCTTGGTTTTCCTGTATATAATTGGAATATATGCATCTATATTGGGCATATCCTCTTTTATATTTTTTAACTCTCTGCCTACAAGCTTTCCTTGCTTCTTTGCTTTCACCGAAACAAGCTTAACCTTTCCATCTGCAAATTCTTCAATCTGATTTGCGCCCGGATGAGCAATTAATTCACGAAGATGACTTGTAACCTCATATTCTGGGCTAATAGGAACATCTATTATATTTTCACCAAAAATATCTAAGTTATTGATGTACTCTGCATCTTTAAATCTACATATTGTTTTTTTAGCCTTAAATTGTCTCTTGGCAATCTGGCAGGCAATAATATTAACTTCATCATTGCTAGTCACAGCGATAACAATTGTATCTTCATCTATTCCAAGTTTTTTTAATGACTCTTGATGCGCAGCATGCCCAACAACAGATCCAATATCTAACTTTTCTTGGAGAGAATCTATCTTATTTTTATTCTCATCCACTATAGAAACTTCATAGTTATTATTAGACAAGTTTCTTGCAAGACTGCTACCAACTCGTCCCGCTCCCAATATTGCTATCTTCATAATTAGTAAATTAAACCTCTTTTAAGACAATTAAAAGAGCTAAGGCTAAAAATTAATTTTTTTAAAAAAATCTTTATATGCATTAAATGCATCATTTGAACTTATAATATTTTTATTTGGAAACTGTAAGTGAGTAATCACTATAGATGAATCTATTGTTTTGAAAACAATTCCATCTTTATCAAATCTTATAATTTTTCCAGGTATTACATCAGCATTACACTCTTGTATAGCCATATTATGTATTTTTATAACTAAATTATTATGTAAAAAAGAAACACCAGGCCATTCATTTAACGCTTTAAATCTATTAAAAATATTTGATGATGTGTTATTAAAATCAATCACACCATCTTCTTTTTTAATCTTATGACAGTAAGAGGCCTCATCTGCATTTTGCTTTACTAGTAAATATTTACTTTTCTCGATGCTGTCTAAAATTTTACCAATTTTTGAAATAGTAAGATCGCAAAGCTTATTCTCAAGATCGTCTTTTCTCCATTCATTATTTATATTTATTTTATATTGCTCAATCATATCCCCCTCATCCATTCTTTCTGACATTTTCATAAAGGTAATGCCTGTTTGTTTGTCGCCATTTAATATTGCTGACTGGATGGGAGAGGCTCCTCTATATAATGGTAATAATGAGTAATGGATGTTAACTGCCATAAGTTTTGGATGATTTAAAAGCCAGCAAGGCAAAATCTTTCCATATGCAGACACAAGCAGGACATCAAACTCCATCCCAAGAATTGTATTTTTAAAAGAACCATCAATTTGAACCGGTTTCAAAATCTCTAAGCTGTGTTTGCTAGCTGTCTTAGAAACTGCAGACTCTACTTTTATATTTCCACGCTTTCTTCGTTTATCTGGCTGAGTGAGCACTCCTATGATGCTGTGAGAAGTCTTAGTTAATAAGTGTTCAAGCACTTTGGCAGATGGCTCTGGAGATCCAGCATATAGAATTTTCATAAGTTCAGTTAAATTCCTTTATTATCTTTTAAAATCTTCTTATTTCTTTAAAAGCTTCTTTTTAATTCTATCTCTTTTCATAGGACTTATGTAATCAACCATTAACTTACCATCCAGATGGTCTATTTCATGTTGAATACATACTGTTAAAAGGCCTGAAGGCGAGTCAATATGCTCATTTCCATTAATGTCCTGCCATCTAAGGACTATATTGTCTGGCCTAACTATCTCTTCGTTAAAACCAGGCACAGAGAGGCACCCCTCTTCAAATGAAAGCATGGAATCATCGCTAATAACCTCAAAGGATGGGTTCACAAAGATTTGTGGACTATCTCTTTCCTCGCTAATGTCTATAACTATTAATCTGATATGCCTATCTACTTGCGTAGCAGCCAACCCTATCCCATTTTCTTTATACATTAACTCCAGCATATCATCGGCTAGATTTTGTAGACTTTTGTCGAATTTTTCTACTGGTACAGCAACCTTTCTCAGTCTTGGATCTGGAAATTTAAGTATTTTTAATACATTTGACATATTTAAAGCCTTGTTTAATAGCTTTATAACCTTTAAAAGCCTAGTTTATTACAATTTGTTTAATTATAATCTAATAGTTAACTAACAACATTATAAACCATGACAAACATAACAACAGACGTAGCAATTATTATGGGATCTGATTCAGATTTGCCAGTTGTAGAGGCCGCATTCCCAATATTAGAGTCTTTTGGAGTAAATTTTACCAAAAATGTACTATCTGCACACAGAACACCGCATGATGTTATAGACTTTATAAAACTCTCAGAATCTAATGGATGCAAGGTTTTTATAGCTGCGGCAGGTATGGCAGCTCATTTGGCAGGGGCTTTAGCAGCTCACACAACTAAACCAGTAATTGGCATTCCAATTGAATCTGGCGGTATGGGTGGGATTGACTCACTGTTAAGCACAGTGATGATGCCTCCAGGAGTTCCAGTCGCAACTGTTGCTGTTGGCAGAAGTGGTGCAAAAAATAGTGCTATATTGGCTGTTCAAATTCTAGCAACAGCCAGTCCAGATCTGTCCCAAAAACTAGATGATTATAAAGAGAACATGAAAAACGAAGTCTTAGAAAAAAACTCTAAACTTAACTCTTAATTGTCAGGCAAAAAATCACTTAATACAAAACAATCTATTGAGTGGATTTTAGATGGAAAAATTCTTGCTCATCCAACCGAAGCCATCTGGGGCCTCGGTTGTAACGCTCTTAATGAAAGCTCCTATAAAAACCTTTTTAAGTTAAAAAATAGAGATGAAAATAAGAACTTTATACTACTAGCAAGCTCACTCAAATTAGTGAAAGAGTTCACAGTCCCGCTAGCAAAACAAGACGAAACATTGCTTAACAATACCTGGCCTGGACCAGTAACTTTTTTAATTAAATACAAAGACTCAATCCCAATACATCTTAAGAATAGCACAGGGAAGCTAGCGTTTAGAGTAAGTAATCACTATCCAATAAAGACTCTTTTAAAAGGATTTAATGGATTAATGGTGTCAACATCTGCAAATATATCTGGAGAAGAGGTAATCAATGAGCCCTCCTTAATAATTAAAAATTTTGCTAATGATAACTTGGCATATTATGATGAAATTCTTGGGGATGAAGCCAAGCCATCAACAATAATCGACCTGCATAGCAAAGAAATTATAAGGCCCTAAAATGAAGACTTTTGAGAAAAGATTTAAGAGTATACAAAATGAAATTATTGCAGCTTACACAAAATTAGAGTCATCAAAAAGAGCATCTATTATTTCTGATTCTTGGAGGCGCCCAGAGGGAGGGGGAGGCAGAACCTTCGTTATTCAAGAAGGCTCTTTTTTCGACAATTGCGCTGTAAATTTTTCATCTATTTTTGGATCTAAATTACCTAAGTCAGCCATAGGAAATTCAATAGTCAAATCAACGAGATATGGCTATCAAGCTATGGGTGTTTCAGTTATCTGTCATCCAAAAAACCCACACATACCAACGAGCCATATGAATGTAAGGCTTTTTTGCATTCTCGACAAAAAAAACAAGATTAAGGACTGGTGGATTGGTGGTGGATATGATTTAACCCCCTATTTTGTTAATGAAGAGGATATCAGCCACTGGCATAAATCAGCCAAAATCAATCTTGATGGTTTCAATAAATCTTACTATGGTAAATTCTCTAAAAATTGTAACGAATATTTTTATATTCCCCATAGAGACGAAAGAAGGGGAGTTGGAGGTGTTTTTTTTGACAACAAAAAACATAAATCTATTGATTCAAGCATCCACATGCTGGAATCAATTGCAAAAACATATCTAAATTCTTACCAAGACATTATTAATAATAGAAAAAATCTATCATTCACCAAAGACGAAAAAGAATTTCAAGAATTAAGAAGAGGAAGGTACGTTGAATTTAATCTTGTTAATGATAGAGGAACAGCCTTTGGTCTCCAGTCAAACGGAAGAACGCCTTCTATTTTATCATCACTCCCCTTAAGAGCATCGTGGAAATATAGAAAATCTAAAGAAATGCAAGCAAAAGAAAAAAAACTTGTTAAAGCTTTAGGCAAGGATTGGAATGTCTAAGTTATATAAACTTGGCGTCATTGGAAATCCAATTGAACACTCTCTTTCGCCATTTATACATTCAAGATTTGCTAGAAATGAAAAAATTCCTGCTTTATATAAAGCTTATAAAGTTGACGAGGGCTCATTTAATATTTTTATTAAAGAGTTTTTTAGCTCTAACGAATCCCTAGGTTTAAATGTAACCCTTCCATTTAAAAAGCTTGCATCAGAACTTGATGGAGAAATAACTAAAGAAGCAAAAAAAATATCAGCCGTAAATACTATTAAAAAAAACAAAAGAATTCTAGAGCTTGGCAGTACTGATGGAATAGGGTTTATTGATGACCTTCGTTCAAAAGATATTTCATTAAACCAGAAGGAAGTCTTAATTATAGGAGCGGGCGGAGCCTCAGAAAGTATTTTGTTTAAGATAATAGCTGAGAGCCCAAAAAAGATATATATATCCAATAGAACAACCTCCAAAGCAGAGGCGCTTATTGATAAATATAAAGACCTTTATAAAGACATGCACATATTGGAGCAAGGAAACAAGCCTTGCCCAGATATCATAATTAACGGTAGCTCGGCAGGCCTTACAGGAGGTTTCAACCCTATAGATATAAAAGCAAGCAAAGATTCAGTATTTTATGATCTTAACTATTCTCTTGAAACAACACCTTTTTGTGAGTGGTCTTTAGAGAAATCATCTAGAGTTTTTGATGGAATGGGAATGCTCGTTAATCAAGCAGCATACTCATTTAATATATGGTTTGGGATCATGCCAGAAACACAGAAAGTAATAGAAGACCTAAGGTCTTTGTAAAATGGGAAAGTTTGTTCAATTTATTTCAGGAGCAATATGCCCAAGTTGCAAGGCCTCCGATACCATTGCGATCGGTAAAGACAATAACATAATATATTGCGTTAAATGTGATTTTAAAGAAGCGAGGCCTCTTTCACCTAACAACAAAACAAACACAATTAATGCCGTAAATATAGACGATCTTAAAACAACTTAAAAACTAGAATTAACAGCTACAAAAGTATATTATACGCACCGTTAACAACTAGAAGACTAGGTTATATTATAAAAAAAGCTTATAATACTTTATTAATGAAATTTATTATAGATAAAACGCAATCACCACAGGACTAAAAATGCCATATAATTTTCTCAACAAGTTTGTTGGATATGTTTTCACATTAACGCTTTTTTCCAACAGCGCTAGAGCTGACTGGTTTGCCCTAAATATGACAGAGGGAGCTACCGCAATAAGCAAAGAAGTTTTTGACTTGCATATGCTTATATTCTGGATATGTGTTGCTATTGGGGTTGTTGTCTTTAGTGTGATGTTCTACTCCATGTTTGCGCATACTAAAAAGAAAAACCCTGTTGCCTCTACTTTTCATGAAAATACAAAAGTTGAAATTGCATGGACTGTTATCCCATTCTTAATTTTAATAGCAATGGCTGTTCCAGCTTCTAAGACTTTAACTAAAATGTATGACGATACTGCTGGAGATGTAAACATCCAAGTTACTGGATATCAATGGAAATGGCAATACAGATACCTGGAGGATGGCGTAAGCTTTTTCTCAAACCTATCAACTGATATGGATGAGATTTATAACTTGGTTCCTAAGGGAGAAAATTATCTGCAAGAAGTTGATGAGGCAGTGGTTATCCCAGTGGGCAAAAAAGTTAGATTTTTAATTACTGCTAATGATGTCATTCACTCCTGGTGGGTTCCAGCATTTGCTATCAAACAAGACGCAATACCAGGATTTGTTAATACAGCATGGACTAAGGTAGATAAAACAGGTGTCTATAGAGGAAAATGCACAGAACTATGTGGTAAAAATCATGGGTTTATGCCAATTGTAGTAAAAGTTGTTGAGCAGGATGAGTATGATCTATGGGTTAACAATAAAAAAGAAGAAGCATTTAAGCTAGCTGAACTTACAGAAAAGGAGTGGACAACAGCCGAGCTTGTTGAGAGAGGCGAAGGAGTTTATGCAACAAACTGCGTTGCTTGTCACCAAACAAACGGACAGGGAATTACAGGCATCTTCCCAGCTCTTGCAGGAAGCGACATAGTGCTAAATAACAAACCTAAAAATATAGAAATTTTAATGGAAGGTGTTCAAGGCGCAGCCATGAACTCTTTTGATTACCTATCAGAAGTAGAGCTTGCCTCTGTAATTACATACACCAGACAGTCATGGGGAAATGCTGAGTCAGGTGATGGAGAAATTGTTACCCCAAAAGATATTGTTGAATATAAAAAACCAAAAATTTAAACAGGAAAGTTAAATATGAGCGCAGTAATTGAAAATCATCATGATGATCATCATCACGGGCCAGCAAAAGGCCTAACAAGATGGTTGTATACAACTAACCATAAAGATATAGGAACGCTGTATCTTTGGTTCTCTTTTGCAATGTTCCTAATTGGCGGAGCAATGGCGATGATAATTAGAGCAGAGCTATTTCAACCAGGCATGCAAATTGTTGAGCCAGAGTTCTATAATCAGATGATCACCCTTCATGGCTTAATAATGATTTTTGGAGGAGTGATGCCAGCATTTGTAGGGCTGGCTAACTGGTTGGTGCCAATGATGATAGGTGCACCCGATATGGCATTGCCTAGAATGAATAACTTAAGCTTCTGGATACTTCCCTTTGCCTTCTTTATTCTTTTGTCTTCATTATTTATGGAAGGAGGGGCTCCAAACTTTGGATGGACCTTCTATGCCCCACTTTCTACAACATATGCACCTCCGAGCGTAACCTTCTTTATATTTTCAGTTCATATCATGGGAGCC
>CALJHI010000039.1 GCA_938075575.1 uncultured SAR86 cluster bacterium
AAATATATATTCTTGGTTCAAGAGAGATAGTCTATGAATTTTTTGGAGAACTATCAAAAATGCTAAAGATTGATGATTTGAGTAAATCTAGTTTTTACTTTCTTGATAATGAAGATGCATTTATTCATATGTGTAAAGTGGCATCAGGTATTGATTCCCAAGTGTTAGGAGAGCAAGAAATTTTAGGGCAATTCAAAAACGCAATTTTTCTTTCTAGGAAAATAGGAGTTATGAATTCTGATCTCCTAACATATACTGATAAAGCCATTGAGATTGTTAGGAAAGCAAGAACAGACACGAGAATAGGTGTAAATCCTCTGTCAATAAGTGGACTATCTCTCAAACTAATAAAAAATATATTTGAAAATCCATCTCAACAGAAAGTATTAATTTTAGGGGCAGGCTCTCTTGCTCAGGATGTGATCCAAAATCTATATCATAAAGGCATTAAAAAAATAAATTCAGTAAATAGAAGCGTAAAAGAGATATCTATTACTGATTCTTACAAGATTTTATCATCACCTCTTTCGAGCCTTCACTCAGCTCTCGAGGAGGTTGATATTGTTATTGCCTCTGCTTCAACAGAACTCCCAATAATAGGAAAGGGCGCTATCGAAAATTCTTTATTGCAAAGAGGTAATAAACCATTGTTATTGATTGATCTTGCGGTACCTAGGAATATTGAAGAAGAAGTAAAGGAAATTGAAAGGGTTTATTTATATACGATTGATGATATTGAAAAAATTACACAAGACAACCTTGGGCAAAGAAAAATTGAAGCAGAGAAAGCTTTAAATATGATTGTAAGAGATTCGCAAAGCGCTATGCTGGAATTAAAAGATATAAACTTTAAATCCTCATTAAATAAAGAGATTGCTAATTTATTAGACAGTCTTTCCAAAGAGGAGCTGCTTTTATTCCAATCTAACGAAAATCATAAAAGTTCAATCATAAGAATTATTGAAAATGATTCATTTTATGATGATTCTTTTGAAGCATTAAAAAAGATCAATATTGTCGATCAACATATTATTAGCTCAATGGTGAAAAGGTATTTTGATGCATAGTTCTATGATAATTAAACTCGATAAACTCAAGGCAAGATTGGCTGAGATTCAGGATTTATTGTCACAACCTGAAGTGGTGAATGACATGGAAAACTATACCGCTCTTAATAAAGAGTTTTCAGAGTTGGGCCCTATCGTTGAAAAATATGATGAATATAAAACTTTAACAAATTCGATTGATGAAGCTAAAGAGCTATTAGAGTCAGGTGATAAAGATATGATTCAGCTTGCTGAGGAAGAGATTGCAAAATCTTTTAATCAGCCTGAAATAATTGAGCAGGAATTAAAATTAATGCTTTTACCTAAAGATACAGCAGATGATGGTTCAGCTTTTCTTGAGATAAGGGCAGGAGCAGGAGGGGATGAAGCTGCTATATTTGCTGGTGATTTATACAGAATGTATTCACGACTATCAGAAAGAGAAGGCTGGGCTTTAGAAGAGATTAACATTAGAGTAGCAGAGCAAGGCGGGCTGAAAGAAGTCATTGCAAAGCTTGAGGGCAAAGGAGTTTTCAAGGTATTAAAGTTTGAATCAGGAGTTCATAGAGTTCAAAGAGTGCCGGAAACAGAATCACAAGGCAGGGTTCACACCTCAACATGTACTGTTGCTATATTGCCTGAAGTAGAAGAGGTAAAAGATATTCATATTGATAAAAATGATTTACGTGTTGATACATTCAGGGCATCTGGAGCTGGCGGCCAACATGTAAATAAAACTGATTCAGCAGTAAGGTTAACTCATATACCTACCGGATTAGTTGTTGAATGCCAGGATGGCAGATCTCAGCACAAGAATAAAGAGAAAGCAATGTCACTTTTAGCTGCAAAACTAAAGCAACAAGAAATTGATTCGCAGCAAGAAAGCATAGCTAGTGAGAGAAAAATACTTGTTGGAACTGGTGATAGGAGTGAAAAGATAAGGACATACAATTTCCCTCAAGGTCGTATGACCGATCATAGAATCAAACTCACGCAACACAATTTAGATCAGATTATGGATGGCGATATAAAATCTATATGTGATGCTTTGCTTGCAGAAAACCAGCTTGCCATGCTTTCTAAACTTGAAGAAGAGTAATTGTATATAAATCTTAAAAAACTAAAGAAAGAAGTATCTAGCAGATTGGATGGGTGTGATGATTCCTTTAATGGACTCATGCACTTCCTTAAAATTAAATTAAAACTGGATACAAGAAAGTTACATATGAATGAAAACATTTCTGTAAATGATTATGAGCTTCATGAAATAGAGAGTTTTTTTAAATTAAAAGAAGACAATATTCCAAATGATTATATTATCGGTACCTCTTCGTTTTTTGGAAGAGAATTTTCTGTAGACAATAGGGTTTTAATACCAAGGCCAGAGACTGAGCTTATAGTAAATTATTTTATTGAGGAAAATATCTCTGGTAGTAAAGTAATACTTGATGCTGGAACTGGTTCCGGTTGTCTCGGTATTTCTTTAGCTCATTTAGATAATGATTTCGATATTTTTATATCTGACAAATTCTCTGATCCGCTGAATGTAGCAGTTAAGAATGTTCAAAAGCATAAATGTCAAAATATCACCCCCATTCAAATGAGCTGGGGGTCAGCAGTAAGAGAATGCTCAGTTGATTACATTGTTAGCAATCCTCCATATATCAGAGAGCGTGATCCCCATCTAGGGAATCTTAAATGTGAGCCAATCACCGCACTCGTTGCAAAAAACAATGGACTTAGTGACATAAATTTAATATGCAAAGATGCTTACAGTATTCTAAAAGATGGTGGGAAGATAATTTTGGAACATGGATATGATCAAGCTGATGAAGTAAAAGAAGTATTTTTCTATAACTTACTTAAACCTGAAAAAACTATAGTCGATTACCAAGGTCATACAAGAATTAGTATTGCTACTAAGTAATTGCCCTTTATCTTTTTCTTGATCTATTTATACTATGTAAATATAAATATTTCGTAATTTCATAGAGGGGGAAACATGAAAGGTAATATGCAATCTTGGGGACCAAATGTGGCTCAAATTATTGAGCATGCAAAAGTAAACTCACCAAAAGTTGAGGTTGTTTCAAGACTTATTTCTGGTGAAGTTCATAAAACAAACTATGCTGAAGTTTGCATCAGATCAAGAAAGCTTGGTTCTTCTTTGTTAAAAAAAGGCTATAAGGAGGGTGATGTTCTTGCAACACTAGCCCTTAATTCATACAGACATCTTGAAGCATACTTTGGTGTGTCAGGTATTGGTGCGGTAATGCATACATTAAATTTCAGACTTCACCCTGAGCAGCTTGTATATGTTATTAATCATGCAGAAGATAGAGTGATATTTGTTGAGTCACCTTTTATTCCTTTATTGGAAGCGATAAAAGATCAAATAACCCATGTTAAGGAGTTTGTAGTTCTATGCGATGAGAGTGAAGTTCCTAACAGTTCTTTAGAAAATGTTATCTCATATGAGGAATTTATTAAAGACGGTGATGAGAATTTCATATGGCCACAGATTGATGAAGATGCCGCATGTGGATTATGTTATACCTCAGGTACCACTGGAAACCCAAAAGGTGTTCTATACTCTCATAAATCTAATACTTTGCATGCACTTACCGCAATATCATCTCTAGATGTAAATTCTAGCGATGTGATTTTGATGGTTGTACCAATGTTTCACGTAAATGCATGGAGCATACCTTTTTACGCGCCGCTTGTAGGATTAAAGATTGTAATGCCTGGCATGCAAATGGAAGGGAAGCCATTATATGATTTAATTGATTCAGAAAATGTTACATTTGCTTTTGGTGTTCCTACAGTTTGGATGGGCTTATTAGGTTACTGCAAGTCTGAAAATTTAATATTAAAATCAATCAAAAAGACTGTGATTGGCGGTTCAGCTTTATCTTTGTCTCTACTTAAAGACTTACATGAAACTCATGATATCGATGTAATTCAAGGTTGGGGTATGACAGAAACTAGTCCTTTGGGTACTACTAACTTAGTCACTCCTGAAATGAAATCAATGCCAAAAGAAGATATGTACAACCTTCAATTAAAACAAGGAAGGGCGTGCTATGGTGTTGAGTTAAAAATTGTTGATGATTCAGGAAATGATCTTCCCCATGATGGAGATTCTCAAGGACATCTCTTAATTCGCGGTCCATGGGTTATTAAAAGGTATTTTAAAGCTGATAAAGATGCTACAGATTCAAATGGATGGTTTGATACTGGAGATATCTCAACAATCGATGAAGATGGTTATATGACAATAGTTGATAGAGCAAAAGATGTTATTAAAACTGGTGGAGAATGGATAAGCTCAATTGATTTAGAGAATGCTGCTGTTAGTCATCCAGATGTTGCAGAGGCTTGTGTTGTAGGATTACCTCATCCCAAGTGGGATGAAAGACCTCTTATGGTAATAGTTACAAATGGAAAATCTTTAACTAGAGACGATATTATTGATTTTTTAAAAGATAAAGTTGCTAAATGGTGGTTACCTGATGAGGTTGTGTTTGTGGACGAGCTTCCACATGGAGCAACAGGCAAGCTTTTGAAATATGAATTAAGAGATAAGTACGAAAACCTATACATGGAGAATTAAAATGATAAAAATTATTAAATCATCAGATTTAGATTCTGTAATTGGAACTGAAATCGGTTTATCGGAATGGATTAAAATTGATCAAGAGCAAATTAATAAATTTGCTGAAGCAACTCTTGATAATCAATTTATTCACGTTGACCCTGAGCAAGCAAACCCAATATTTGGCTCTACCATTGCACATGGTTTTCTTTCACTTTCATTATGTGCTGGAATTCCTTTTTCTCAAGGAATGGGTCTAGCAATCGAGGGAATGAAAATGGCATTAAACTATGGCTTAGATAAGGTTAGATTCTTAAGTACAGTGCCTGTAGATTCGGAAGTAAGAATAAGAATGGAGTGTTTGGATATTACGGAAAAAAATCCAGGACAATTTTTAGCAAAGACTAAAGTAACCATGGAGATAAAAGGAGTTGAAAAGCCAGCATATATTGCTGAAACTCTTACAATGTATGTGCTCTAAAAAGATTTTATTTTAATAGTTTATTTAAAATCTCATTAACGCTTTTTGGATTTGCTTTACCCTGAGTTTCTTTCATAACTTGACCTACAAAGAAGCCAAATAGCTTGTCTTTACCATCTTTATAAGCTTTTACTTGAGATGGGTTATTATCTATGATGCTTTGTGCAACTTTTTCAAGAACTGTTTCATCTTGAATTTGTACAAGGCCCTTGCTTTCGATAATTTTATCCACATCATCGCCTGAAATCCAGACTTCTTCTAAAACAGATTTAGCAATTTTTCCTGATATCGTATTGTCTGTAATCCTTTCTATTAATTTTGCAAAATTTGAGGAAGATAGGTTTGATTCCTCAATATCAATATTATCTTTATTTAGTAATGCACTAACATCTCCTACCAGCCATTTAGCTACCAACTTAGAATCTTTAGTTTTTTTACAAGCCTCTTCAAAAATATTTGCCATTGTTTTAGATGCGGCAATAATTTTTGCTTCGGACTCATCAAGATTAATTTCGTTTACATATCTTTTAATTTTTTGTTTAGGCAACTCAGGCAAATTATTTTTAATTTCATTAAGCTCATCATCAGATATAACAACAGGCAGAAGGTCTGGACATGGAAAATACCTATAGTCATTAGCCTCTTCTTTGGATCTCATGGATCTAGTTTCATTTTTAATACTATCGTAAAGTCGAGTTTCTTGGACAACAGAATTACCAGACTCAATTATTTTTATTTGTCTTGCAATCTCATGATTTATAGCTCTTTCAATAAATTTAAAAGAATTGATATTTTTTATTTCAGCTCTTGTGCCTAACTCTCTATCACCAGATTTTCTTATAGAAACATTAACATCACATCTCATCGAGCCTTGAGCCATATTTCCATCACAAATATCTAAAAAAGTAACTATTTGTCTAATTGCTTTAAAGTAGGCTACAGCTTCTTGAGCATTTGATATTTCAGGCTCAGAAACTATTTCTAGTAGTGGTGTCCCGGCTCTATTTAGATCAACGCCAGTTTCTCCTTCAAACAAATCATGAATAGATTTTCCAGCATCTTCTTCAAGGTGGGCTCGTGTTATGTTAATTAATTTTTCCCCATTGTCAGTTTCAATCCTTATAGAACCCTTTCCAACAATAGGCATTGCCATTTGCGTTATTTGATATCCTTTTGGCAGGTCAGGGTAAAAGTAATTCTTTCTATCAAATGTAGATGTCTGATTTATTTCAGCATTAGTTGCGAGGCCAAACCTAATAGCCTTAAAGAAAGCATCCCTATTTGCAACTGGAAGCACGCCAGGAAGTCCCATATCTATAAGATCCACATGTGTATTTGGCTCTGCACCAAAACCTGTTGACCCACCTGAAAAAAGCTTAGATTTTGTAGAAAGTTGAACATGTATCTCTAGTCCAATTACAGTCTCCCAGCTCATGCTTTATCTCCATCAGGCGTCTTAAGGTGCCAATCTGTAGATTTTTGAAAACTATGTGCCACTTGAAGAATTTTCTGTTCTTCTAAGAAATTGCCAATTAACTGAACACCAACAGGCTTAGAATCTACCATACCATTTGGAATTGATAATGCTGGAAGACCAGCTAGATTGGCAGGGATTGTAAAAAGATCTTCTAGATACATCTGGATAGGGTCGCTTCCCTTAGAACCAGCTTCAAAAGCTGCACCTCTTGTTGTTGGCGACATTATTACATCAACTAATTTATATGCTTCATCAAAATCATTTTTTATCAATCTTCTAACTTGTTGTGCTTTTTTATAATAAGCATCATAAAAACCTGCTGAAAGTACATATGAGCCGATTAATATTCTTCTTTTTACCTCATCTCCAAAGCCTTCGGATCTTGTTTTTATATATAAATCTTCTAGATTAATAGGATCCATAGATCTTTTACCAAATTTTAC
>CALJHI010000040.1 GCA_938075575.1 uncultured SAR86 cluster bacterium
AATGATTGCTGCTGATATTGTTCAAGAATTTGGAGCAATAAAAAGTGGTTATAGATTGAGAAAAATATGGGGCTATGAAGAAGGTAATGATCCTTTAGAGCAATGGATTATTTCCTTAACAATGCATGAAGTTGGGCATACATTAGGATTAAGGCATAACTTTAAATCAAGTTGGTTGTATGATGCTTATGATATTCACGACACATCTGTGACAGGGAAAAATCATATTGGTTCTGTTATGGATTATGATCCTATAAATATTGCTCCAGAAGGTGTGCAGCAAGGAAATTTCTTTCCATATGGCCCTGGAATATATGATAAATGGGTAATTCAATTTGGATACACACCAGATTTAACTGATGAAGATAGAAGCGCTCTTTTATCTCAATCTATTGTTGATGGAAATAAATATGGAACAGATGGTCAGGCTATGAGCTCACCTGGTAGAAATATCGATCCAAGAGTTAAAAGGTATGATCTTTCAAGTGATCCTGTTACCTATGCATCACAAAGAATAAATACCTTAAATGCAAAAATTAAAGAACTTCCATCAATATTCTTAGAAGAAGATGGAACCACAACTGAAATGACAGCCGCTTTTTATTCTCTTAATAGAGAAAAAGGTAGATTCGTTGAAGGTGCTTCTAGAATTATTGGGGGCGTTTATTCAAACAGAATAGTTAACAGCCAAATTAATGAAATGTCGCCTTATGAATCTGTGGCATATGAAGACCAAAAAAGAGCAATGAATTTGATAGTCACTAAGCTCTTAGCAAATGATGCTTTTGAATTTGATGAAGATATTCTTAAGCTTTTACAAAGAGAAAAAAGAGCTGCATATAGCCCACAAAGACAAGGCAATGGAGATCCTCAAGTTCACGAGATGGTGTTGAGAATGCAAGGTAGTGTTTTAAGGCATATCCTTCACCCTACTGTGATGATGAGATTAATTGATAGTGCCCAATATGGAAATACATATCTTCCAAATGAGGTTCTTTCAGATCTACACAAAGGCATCTTTGTTCAAAGAGAGATTCCAACAACTTTCAAAATGAACCTACAATCAGCTTATGTTGATGAGTTACTGGATGCTCTTGAGAGTGATAAGTATGATGATATTTCTAAAGCTGCAATATTTAGCGCAGTTAATAAAATAAAGGTATTTACTAAGTCCGCACCTAATAATCAATTAGTAAAAGACCATAACAAGTACCTAAACTGGAAGATTGAGAATTATTTAGAAAGTTGATTTATCTCTAAATCAAGAAGTCGTTTCTTTTCTATAGCGCCTCCAGGGGCGCTGTATCCACCCAAGTCTCCATTAGAACAAATTACCCTATGACATGGTCTTTTTATGGGAGTTGGGTTTTTACCACAGGCATTTGCTACTGCTCTGGATGATTTTGGACTTCCAATGGCTTTAGCTATATCTTTATATGACTTGGTTTTTCCATATGGTATTTTATCTATTTCTGCCCAAACAAGTTTTTGAAATTCAGTAGGCATCAAATGTTAGCTAAAATCTCTTTTACATAGGACTTTAATTCATCTTTCTCTAAGTCAATTCTTGCATAGGCAGGAGTATCCATCGAGACAATAGTTTCACATATCTCATCAAAGCTAATACCAAGATTGCTCATATACTCAATTAGGGTCTTCTTAGCCTCAAGATTATTATCAGAGGAAACAAGTTTTTGGGAATAATAATTTGATTTAAATACTAACAATGCTAGCGCTATCATTGCTACAGATTTATTCTCCGCTAACTCATATTCATCTATTGCATTTAGTATCCAGTAATGAGGTTTGCCTATCTTTGCCTTTGCATCCTCTATATTTGGATAAAGCTTAGTATGAGATTTTTCTTTAAACCAGTTATCTTCGTGCTCAATTATGCATTCTTCTTTTAAATTGAAGAGGTAGTTATTTAAATCTTCATCCTTTTGTTTAAATAGATATTTCATATTTAAGTATATTTTTTAAAAACTTTAGTTATTCTTTCTAGAGCCCAGTCTATTTGATCCTTATTTATAATTAAAGGCGGAGCAAATCTAATAACCGTTTCATGAGTTTCTTTGGCTAAAATACCCAAATCAAGAAGATCAAGACAAATTTGTTTAGCTCTTACAGTATCCTCATGCACCTCAACTCCTATCCATAAACCCTTTCCTCTAACTTCTTTGATAAGATTAGTATTAATATTTCTGAGTGAATTAGCTAAGTAGTCACCCATCTCTCTACTATTTTCAATAAGATTTTCTTCAAATAAGATATCAAGTGCTTTCGAAGCAACAACAGCTGCTAATGGGTTTCCACCAAAAGTAGATCCGTGAGACCCAGGGTTGAAGTGATCCATTATTTCTCTAGAACTTAAGAATGCTGAGACTGGTAACAGCCCTCCTCCAAGCGCCTTGCCAAGAATAAGCCCATCTGGTTGTATATTTTCATGTTCGTATGCAAATAATTTACCTGTTCTGCCAAGACCAGATTGAATTTCATCTAGTATTAATAAAACATTATTTTGAGTACAAACTTCTCTTAACTGTTTAAGCCAGCCTGGTTGAGGGGTGATAATGCCTCCTTCGCCTTGAATAGGTTCAACTAGGATCGCACAGGTATTTTCTGTGATAAGTGATTCAAAAGAATTTATTGATTTCTCACATACTTTTGAGCATTCACAACCTGTGGAACAGTAATCTGCTGTTTTAAATCCTTCAGGAAATGGGCCAAAACCTTTTTTATAGTCTTCCTCAGAAGAAAAGCCAACAATGGTAGTAGTCCTTCCATGAAAATTACCATCAGCAACAATTATTTCAGCTTCATTTTCTGGAATACCTTTGGTAAAGTATCCCCACCTTCTTGCAGCCTTGATAGCAGTCTCTACAGCTTCAGCTCCTGTATTCATAGGAAGAATAGAAGAGAAACCACTCAGATTAGAAAGTTTTTCAATATACTCAGCAAGGGGCTCCGTATAAAAAGCTCGAGAAGCAATTGCAAGTTTATTAGACTGATCAACTAATGAAGAAACTAATTTTGGGTGAGAGTGACCATGACTTACTGCAGAATATGCAGACATCATATCTAGATATTTATTATCATTAACATCCCACAAATATACCCCTTCTCCTCTTTTTAATACTACTGGCAAAGGAGAGTAATTCTTCGCACCATGTATTGCCTCTTTTTCAATATATTTGTTTTGTAAATCATTATTCATGGTAGTATTCTAACCGCTTATATAACTTCACAGGTAGAATATAGTGAAAAATCAATCTACAAATCATTTATTTATGATTGAGCCAGAAGTTTTTCATAGTAACGATGAAACTTTGGGTTCAAATGACTATCAAAGCAGAAATGACCCAGATATATCTTTGCAAGATATTAAGAATAAAGCTCTGCGAGAATTTCATAACTTAAAGTCAGAAATAGAGAAAAATAATATCACTGTTACTTCTATGAAAGGGATTAAAGAGTGTCCTGATCATATTTTCCCAAATTGGTTTATAACAT
>CALJHI010000041.1 GCA_938075575.1 uncultured SAR86 cluster bacterium
ATAATTGCTTAATTGAATATCCATTTCTTCCCAAATTTTATAGAGCATTTTTCTCTCACCTGGAATAATTTTTAAGAAACCATTAAGAATTTCACTTCTGTCAAAAAGGAAGAAATAAACTAGTATTGGAAACAAAAGAATATATATGAGAACTGTAATTGCGCTCTGTATTCCTGATATGGATGACTTGACAATATTTTGAGCTACTAACGCGAATTCAGAGGAAACATTTTGAAAAAAGGCTGAAATCTGTTCAGATGTTACCAGTTCCGGGTATGCAGTTGGGATTTGAGAAACAAAGATAAAGAAGTCATTAAGTAATCCTGGAGTTTCTAAAACCAATAGTTGTAACTGAGTATATAGAATAGGCAGTAGCCATATCAGAAGTGCTGCACCAACTATAATGAATATTGTAAAAGTTGAAATAAGAGCCCACAACCTCTTAATTCCGAAAGATTCAAGTTTTTTTTGAAGACCAACTAGAAGATATGCAACTACTATACTTAAAAGGAAAGGGGTTAGGATAGATCCAAAATAATTAAGTATTATCAATGACGAGATTAATAAAAGTGAGAAAACAACAGTCTCATCATTTATAAATACTCTTTTAAAAAAATTATTTAGTCTTTCAATCATTATTTAACTTCATGTTATATTTAAAACTATCGGAACATATTTTTGTCAAACTCAAATATATTCAAAATACATCAATGTTCATGGGTAATATTAATCTAAAATATCTATTAGTGTTAGTTTTTCAAATAATTTAAGGAAATAAAAAAATATTAATGCTTAACCTAAACCAATATTTCTTAATAATAATTAGTCTGTTAAGCATGGGTATGTATGCTCAAGAAAAAAAACAAATTGAGCTTCCTGAGCTCGGCGATCGAGTTTCAGGTGCAGTTTCTTCTGCTCAAGAAAAAGCAATAGGTGAGACATTCCTTATGCAAGCATATGCTAGAGCCCCTCTAATTAATGATTCTATAATTCAAGAATATACTGAACTTCTGATATTTAAACTCTCTGAAAATAGTAAAGTTCAAGATAGGTACTTTAATGTTTTATTAATTGATGATCCTTCTTTAAATGCTTTTGCAGCTCCAGGAAGTGTTATTGGTGTAAATGGAGGCCTATTTCTAGAAGCTGAAAATGAGGGTCAATTTGCCTCAGTAATGACGCATGAGCTTGCACATCTAAGTCAAAGACATTTTGCTAGAAATGTTTTAAGAGCACAGGACTCAAGCATATCCTCGGCATTAGTAATGGTGTCATCAATAGCGGTTGCCTTGATAACAAATCAACCTCAAGCAATAATTGGTGGTAGTGCATTTCTCCAACAAGAAAGTTTAAGGTATAGCAGATTGTTTGAAAAAGAAGCTGATAGGGTTGGTTTCACAAATTTGGTTGCATCTGGATATGATCCTGAGAGCATGGGCGAGATGTTTGAGAATATGAATGAAATGAGAAGATATTTTGGTGAAGCCCCGCCAGAGTTTCTTTTAACCCACCCCGTTACATCTTCAAGAGTCAGTGATGCATTTAATGCAGCTGAAAATATTCTCAATGCAGGAACCAAAAAAGATAGTTTAGATTATTCGCTTATTAGATCAAGGTTAAGAGTTCATTATGAAAAAATACCTTCTGTTTCAGTTCAGTATTTTAATGATGCATTAAAAAAATCAAATCTTGCATCTAATAAATATGGTCTTGCTTTGGCTTATAATAAAAACAATAATTTTGATGAAAGTTTGAAACTTATAAATAGCTTAATTTTAGAATTTCCAAAAAATTTAATTCTAAATACAACAAAAGCTCAAATTCTCTTAAATGCTCAAATGTATTCAGATGCCTTGATGCAAGTAGACGAATCATTAACTATATCTCCAAGAAACTATCCACTAACAATTACAAAGGCAAAGATTTTAAATGAGATGGATAGATATTTTGAGGCAGAAGAGCTTCTAAGAGAGCAGATTTTGCAAAGAAATAATGATCCATATATATGGCTAATGCTTTCAGAAGTTCAAAGAGATGGCAAGAATGTTGTTGGTTATTATCAGAGCAGGGCTGAGTATCATGTTTTGCTTGGTCAATATGAAGAGGCTATAAATCAGTTAGAATTTGCTCTGCAATTAACAAAAAATAATTTTCAGGTATCAGAGAGTGTTATGACTAAAATTATAGATATTAAAAATAAAATTAATAAATCTAGAGGTCTTTGAATAATTTATTCTTTGTAATGCTTAAGCCTAGGTATGTGTGAAGGATTGCAAGAGGAATTGCAACTATAGGCATGAAGGTAATGGTAAGAAATATTGATTTACCAATACCCATAAAAATACTTCCAGAAAGGTCCCCAAACCTTGTCATAAATGTATCGATAAAAACAGTCGTTTTGTATCTATCTCTTTTGTCTAGCTGACTGTATGCAATTTCCCTGGCGGGTTTATTAAATCCATACTCATATACTCTTAAAATTGTTTGGCAAAAAACAACTACGGCAACAGATGGAAAAAAGCCATAAAGGATAAATACAAATGTAAATAAAGCTCCATAAGCTATTAGTATAAACTTTATTCCAAACCTGGAAATTACAAAATAAGTCAGAGTTAATTGAACTATTAAAGTGAGTGGCGAAACAATCTGTTCTATTAAGGCAAATAACCTTATTCTTTCTGGAGATAATGAAGAGTAATTCTCTATAATTGGTATTGCTGCAATCCACTGCACCGTCATTAAAAAAGTAAAGAACCATGAATATGCCCCGATTTTTCTTATTTCATCTTTAGTAAGTATATTTTTTATACTATCAATTGACCCTCCTCCAACTTTGGATGACAGGGCTTCAACTGAAAAAATTTTTACTATATAAGTAGCAAGAACTAATGCTAATATCAAAAAAAGAGAGGCAGCAACTAAAAATAACGCTATACCAGTTTCAGTAAATGAATTAGAGAGTAAGCTAGATGTTTGAGAGCCAAGCATAGCTCCAATTGAACCCCCCGCTAGTATAAATCCATAATATTTTCTAGAGGAAGAATCTCTGAATAAATTAATTATTAAAACCCAAAAAATTGAGACTGTGAAAAAAGAATATATATTGCTCCAAACATAGAATATTCTTCCCAACCACAACTTCTCAAAAACCATAGATTCAGATAAAGAAGATGAGAAAAGGTATAAAATTATTAAGTTAAAAATAAAAAATGAGTATGTATAAAAAATAATTTTTATGTAGTTACCTCTAGATGCTACCCATGAATAAATAGGATTAACTAATATCATCACCAAAGTGGTGCTAATAAGAAGAGGTATGAGCATGCCCTCACCATAACTCTCTACAGCGAGCTCATTTCTTAAAGGTCTTAAAACATACCATGAGGATAATACAAGATAAAATAAAAGACTTGAAAGAAAGGTTTTATTAGTTTTTATACCAAAGAAATATGTGTATAAATATTTTGTTTTTAAATTCATGTTACTTAGAATAGGTGGTGGGTCGCACAGGATTCGAACCTGTGACCAATTGGTTAAAAGCCAACTGCTCTACCAACTGAGCTAGCGACCCTTGATTAAGTATCATAAAAAGTTGTGATTATTCCATATTTTTCAATAACTGCAAGGCCTGAGATGAAGCTGCATTATTTGGGTATTCTCTAACAACATAATTATATCTATCTATAGCCATATCTATGTCATTATTTTTTAGGTAAATGTCACCAATTTTTTTGTGAGCGAGAGGAATCCTATAGTGTTCAGGATAAGAAGATATAAGATCTAAAAAGTAATTTTTACTTTTATCTAATTCATTATTTATTAGAGAAATTTCACCAAGCCAGAAAAAAGCTAAGGGTGTTTTTTGATCATCATTATAAGTTTCAACAAAAAATTTAAATAGCTTATATGCATCTTCATACTTCTGAATTTCTAGGGATTTTGTTGCAGCTAAATAAACTTCATCTTTGCTTTTAATATCATCCACACCTTTAAAGCGAATAGCGCTTTCAGAATTAATATCTTTTATATCTATAGTGGCATTATCCACTTCTTTGAATGATTCTTTTAAAAGTTTTTCAATTAGGTGATTTTGACTTTCAACCTGGTTTCTAAGCTC
>CALJHI010000042.1 GCA_938075575.1 uncultured SAR86 cluster bacterium
CTATAGCAACTGTATTTTGATCAACTTCTATATTTACCTGATCGCCATTTTTTAGATTAGAGATATTTGTTACTTCAAGAGTTTCAGGGATCAAATGGATGTAAAAAAAATTATTTTCAATAACGCCAATAGTTAGACTACAGCCATTGATGCCTATATAACCTTTCTCTATTAAGTAGTGTGAATAATCTGAAGGTATTTCTACTCTTATATCTTTTACTTCATCTTTGTTAACAACTTTGACTATAGTTCCAGTGCATTGAATATGACCAGACATTAAATGTCCCCCAATGTCTGAAGAGGCTTTAATAGACCATTCAAGATTCACCTCATCATCAACCTTTAGATTGGAAAATTTAGTTCTACTGATTGTTTCAGAAATAACATCGAACTTTAGACCATTTTTACCATGATCTTTGGAGGTTAAACATACGCCATCAACAGCTACACTTGCCCCTCTTTTTAAGTTTTTATTAAATCCACTCGGAGCAGCTATCTCTAATTCAAAGTAATCTTTATTTTTAGCTATCTTTGAAACTTTTCCTTTGCATTCAACAATACCTGAAAACATTTTAAGCGCCCCAGAGATCTCTGTAGTCTTTTAGTTGGCCTAAATATTTCTCATATTTAGAGCTTTGCGTAGTGAAAGAAACCAGAGTATCTAGATTTATTATTGATTTTACCGTAATGTTAAAGTCAGTCTCTAGCTGTTCTCTAGCTGATTGTTCTGCAGTGCCTTTTTCTTGCCTATCTAATCCAACAATGAAATTTTTTGGCTTAGCGCCAACAGAATCAATAAGCTCTATTGATTCTCGTGCTGCAGTCCCAGCTGATAAAACATCATCAACTATTAGGACGTCTCCCTTTGGGTTTGGTCCAATTATATTACCACCCTCACCATGATTTTTAATCTCTTTCCTATTAAATGAAAGAGGGTATTTAATGCCATTTTGACTGAAGCCCATTGAAACTATTGAGGCAAGAAATATACCTTTATAAGCAGGACCATAGATGGAATCAAAATTTAGTTTATTGTCTTGAATCGCCTCAACATAACAAAGACCAAGTTCATAAAGATTACCTCCATCCAGCATTTTAGCTGCATTAAAAAAGTAAGGACTAAGTCTTCCAGATTTTAGTTTAAATGTGCCAAATTCTAATGCTTGAGTTTGTAAAGCGATTTTTAAAAATTTGTTTTGATAATCTTTCACTCTTGTAAACTTGATTTTTGTATTTCAATAATTTGCTCAATAGCAGCACTTCCAATCTCAAGCATCTCAGATAATTCTTCTTTTGTGAATGGATTTTCTTCTCCAGTGCCCTGTATCTCGATTAACTGCAAATTATCTGTCATTACCAAATTAAGATCAGTTTCTGCAGAGCTATCTTCGTTGTAATCTAAATCTAAAATTACTTCACCATTTAGAACGCCAAGAGAGACAGCTGCAACAAATGATTTAACTGCTCTATTATCATCATGATGATTCTTAAGAGCTAAAAATAAAGCCACGCACCCACCGGTTATTGATGCGGTTCTGGTTCCGCCATCTGCTTGAATTACATCACAATCAATATTGATTGTTTTCCCTTTCAGATATTTTAAGTTGACCGCTTGTCGAAGAGATCTTCCAATAAGTCTCTGTATTTCTTGAGTTCTTCCACTTTGTTTGCCTCTAGCTGCTTCTCTATTCATTCTTTCATTAGTTGATCTTGGCAACATTCCATACTCAGCAGTAATCCACCCCTCGTCACTATTTCTCATCCATCTCGGAACTCTATTTTCAATCGTTGCAGTACAGATCACCTTAGTGTTACCAAAACTAATTAGCGCAGAGCCTTCGGCATGGATATTAAAGTTAGTTTCAATTTTTATATCGCGCAGTTGATTTAACTGTCTATCGTTATTTCTTTTCATATTTTTTTAATTTACTAGCTTAACTGGTCTTTAACAACTTTACTAACAAGACCCATGTCAGCAGACCCAGCTAAGGATTTTTTTAGAATACCCATTACCGTGCCAATATCTTGCATAGATGAGGCACCAGATGAGGCAATAGCTTCTTTAACATTCTCAGTGATCTGAGACTCGTCTAGTTGGACTGGTTTGTATTTATTTAAGACCTCAACCTCTGATAATTCTTTTGCAACTAGGTCGTCTCTACCGCCTTTCTTAAATTGCTCGATTGAATCATTTCTTTGCTTAATCATTTTATTAATTATTTGTAATGATTTTGCATCATCAACAGTCTCTTTTGAATCAATTTCAAATTTTTGAACTTCAGATAAAAACATACGTATGGTATCTCTTACCAATACATTTTTATCAAGCATGGCTTGCTTGAGGTCGGATTTGATATCTAAGAGTAAAGACAATCTTATCTAAATCTAGATCTTGAAAATGAAAACTTTCTATTGGACTTTCTAGCTCTTTTAACAGCAGCAGCCATTAGACGTTTTCTTTTCTCAGTTGGTTTCTCATAAAATTCTCTTGCTCTAATTTCTGGAACAATTGCTGCTTTTTCACATGCACGTTTGAATTTTCTTAAACCAATATCAAAGTGTTCTGTTTCTTTTATAATAATTGAAGGCATAATAAGTTGGCTAGTTTAGGCTTTAATTGGATATTTTGCAAAACTTTTTTATGAAAA
>CALJHI010000043.1 GCA_938075575.1 uncultured SAR86 cluster bacterium
ATTGGTGATCTGATGCCATTCACCCAAAGGAACAATGTATTTATCAAACTTATTTAAGGTAACGCTTTGTCTATTATCTGGTGTGTCTTTGCTATAGTTAACAACACAAGAGCCTTTGCTTACTAACCAGATCTCATGTCTTTTAAAATGCTTTTGAAAGCTCATGCCTTTTCCTGGATCAACAACAAGCTCTTTTACTTTTACATCCTCCCCCTCAAAGAGGTTGTAAAAAGATCCCCATACCCTCTCTTCAAAATAGTATTGCCATTTTTTAAGAATCCAAGAGGAGGAATTTTTTTTGTCGTCTCCGCCAACACTGAATATAAACTCCACTCCATCAACTGACATTTCAGGAATATTTCCTTGATTTCTATCGCCCCCATTTGCAAAAACAATATGGTCATTTGGATACATTTCTTTAACTTTAATTAAGGCGTTGGTTGCGCTCCCCAAGGCATCATCATTAAAATCAATAACAGAGTCTACACATGAAAGATTTTCTATAATTGTCTTGCGTTCTTCAAAAGGCATAAAAAACTTACTTTTTTTATTAACAAGCCACTTGTCACTATTCAAAGCAACCACAAGATGATCTCCAAGCTTCTTTGCAGATTTGAAATAAGCTATGTGCCCTGAGTGCAAAGGATCAAAACCTCCACTGACTATAATTATTTTCATAACATAAATATTAATTTGATAACAAAGAACAATTATAATCTATATGTTGAATTGGTTTGAAAAAAAGACCTAATCTTAATCTTTAAACTCTGAAACAATGCCGCCAATAGAATCTTTAGCATCTCCAAATAACATTCTTGTATTTTGTTTGAAAAATAAAGGATTCTGAACCCCTGCAAATCCTGAAGACATTGATCTTTTTAAGACAAAAACAGTTTTTGCATTATGAACCTCTATAATTGGCATGCCATAAATTGGGCTGCCAGGCTCTTCAGTAGCAGAAGGATTTACTACATCATTGGCTCCGATTACCACAGCAACATCTACTGAGTCCATAGTTGGGTTTACATCTTCAGGCTCGGCTAATACGTCATATGACACATTTGCTTCGGCTAAAAGTACATTCATATGCCCTGGCATTCTTCCAGCAACAGGATGTATTCCATATTTAACTTCTGTACCATTTTCTTCAAGTAATTCACCAAGCTCCCTAACAACATGCTGAGCTTGAGCAACAGCCATACCATAACCGGGGACTATAAGCACTGAGCTTGCATTCTCCAAGATTAGATATGCATCAGATACATTAATAGGGTTTACTTCGCCTTGCTCTTCTGCGCTGTTTGAAGAAGAAGCGCTTGCGTATCCAACAAACAAAATATTACCAATAGATCTATTCATGGCTTTGGCCATGATAATAGTTAAAATTAACCCACTTGCTCCAACCAAAGAGCCTGCAACTATAAGAACATTGTTTAGAAGTAATAGACCAGCAAAAGCTGCTGCAATGCCTGAGAATGAATTTAATAATGAAATAACAACAGGCATATCTCCTCCGCCAATGGGAAGAACAAAACCAATTCCACCTATTAGAGTTAGAACGAGTAAGACGGTAAAGAACTCAAAGTTTGTGGCTAAGATCGGTGTAACCAATGCTGAATAAACTAAGAAAGCTAAAGAGATATAAAAAATAGTTGTAAACAGCTTTGTAATGAAAGATGTTTTTACTATCTGAATTTTTTCAGCTAACTTCCCATAAGCAATTAAGCTGCCTGTAAATGTAATCCCTCCAATATATACCGTTGTCATTATTAGAATATGTTGAAATAGGTTATCTGGGGTCGAATTAAATTCAGACCAAGCGATTAGAAAGGTAGCCAATCCTCCAAAACCATTAAATAGTGCAACCATTTCTGGTATTGATGTCATCTTAACCTTTAGCGCAATAAGAGACCCTATTGCAGCACCAAAGCCTATTCCAGCAACAAGAATAAGTGGATCAGAAATATTTATGAAAGTAACAAGTACTGCAACTAGCATTGCTAAAGCTGATAAAAAATTGCCTTTTACCGCAGTATCTTCTCGGCCTAGCATTTTAATACCGGTTATAAATAATATTGATGAAAATATGTAGACTATATTTTGTATTACTGAAATATCCATTATTTTTTCTTAAACATTTTTAACATTCTATTAGTGACTAGATATCCGCCAAATACATTAATTGAAGCAAATGTTACTGCAAGAAAAGCTAAAGCTGTTTGAAGCTGACTGTCTACAGATAGTAAAAGGGCTCCTACAAGGGCAATACCAGATATTGCATTTGCACCAGACATTAAAGGAGTGTGAAGCGTGCTTGGCACTTTTGAGATAAGTTCAAGCCCAAGATAAATTGATAAAATTAAAACAAAACCAAGCAATATATAATCTTCCATTATGCAAACCTCTCGTTTAATATTTTTCCTTCATAAACCAAAACGCTGCTCTTAATAATTTCATCTTCAAAGTTAAAATCAATACATTGTTTATCTTTATCAAAAAAATCACATATCCAATGATTGAAATTATTTGAAATAGCTAGAGAGGCATGAGAAGAAACAGAAGATGTAAGATTTGAGATTCCAATTATTTTAACTCCATTTTTAATCACAATTTGATCTTGAATAGATCCTTCAACATTACCTCCGGACTCTACAGCCATATCAAAAATAACACTACCAGGCTGCATTTTAGAAATGGTTTGCTCATCTATTATTTTTGGCGCAGGTCTACCAAATAATTGTGCTGTAGTAATAACAATATCAGACCTTTCACAGACTTTCGATTGAAGGTCTTTTTGTTTTTGTATTTGTTCAGAGGTCAGTTCGTTAGCATAGCCTTGTTCATTCTGCCCTGTTTCGCCCAAATCAATCTTGACAAATTTTGCACCTAGGGAATTTACCTGCTCTTCAACAACATCTCTTGTATCAAACGCCTCAACTCTAGCACCTAATCTCTTTGCGGTAGCTATTGCCTGTAATCCAGCAACGCCCACACCGATGACAAAAACCCTAGCAGGCTTTAATGTTCCTGCGGCTGTCATCATCATAGGCAATCCTTTTGTTAGATGCTTGGCAGACTCTATTACAGCAGAATAGCCTGCAAGGTTAGCTTGCGAGCTTAAGACATCCATTTTTTGTGCCCTCGTGATTCTTGGGATGAACTCCATACTAACAAGATTAATATTCTTTTCTTTGCAAGATTCAATATGTTCAGTATTGTTGAACGGATTAACCATTCCTAGGATAGTAGCTCCTTCCTTAACAATATTAAGCTCATCAACTTTTAAAGGCTGAAGAGTAATGATTAAATCAGCTAAAGAGAGGCATTCCTCACGACTTTTGGCTTTTAGGCCTAGATTTTCTAATGAATCATCATCTGTAAAAATTCCCCCTCCTATACCTCTTTCAAATATAATTGACGTATCTAAATCGATAAGCGCCTGTAATGTCTCTAAATGAATAGGAGATCTAGTATCAGATGACTCAGATGATTTTAATGCTGAAATTATCAATTTAACTTTAATTAATTTGTCTTGTAGTGAAGTAAATAATAAGTGGATTTAAAAGTCAATTGAAATTAAAAGTGCTTTAGTTTAGAGGGTTTTAATAATTGCATCATGTAGTTTTACTACATAATTAATAAATTTAAACTTAAATAAAATAATAAAAAAAATATTGTTAAACTATGCGCATGAATATAGATGAAAACGAAGTAGCTAAGTTTGCTAAGCTTGCCGATAAATGGTGGGATAAGGATGGTGATTTCAAGCCACTCCATAAAATTAATCCTCTGCGAGCAAAATACATAGATGATATTGCAATAGTTCAAAATAAGACCTTTTTAGATGTTGGTTGCGGGGGCGGCATACTTGCTGAAGCGATCCATGATAAGGGAGCTAAGGTAACTGGAATTGATGCGGCTGGCCCAGGAATCAATGCTGCAAAACTCCATGCAAAAAATGAATCTAAAGACATCAGATATATTGATGGGACTGCAGAAAGTTTTTTTGCCTCAAATGATGAGAGTTTCGATATTGTTTCATGCTTAGAAGTCTTAGAACATGTTCCTGATCCAAAGGCTTTAATTGAAGTATGCGTTAAACTCTTAAAACCAGGTGGTAACTTATTTTTATCAACTATAAATAAAAATCCAAGATCATGGGTAACAGCAATAGTTGGAGCTGAATATCTTTTTAATATTCTTCCAAAGGGAACACATGAATATAATAAATTCATCAAACCCTCTACTTTAGCCTCATATGTGAGAGCTGCTGGCGCAGAATTGGTTGATACTAAAGGTATGTTTTATAACCCTATTTCACATAATGCAACGCTTAATAATGATTTGGGTGTTAACTATATAGTTCATGCAAAAAAACCTATTAAATAATATTAAGCTTGTTCTGTTTGACCTAGACGGGACATTGGTTGATACAGCTCCTGATTTTCTATTCTCATTAAACGAGGTGCTTCGAAAAAATAAATATGATCAAGTATTTCTTGAAGACATACGTAGTCATATTTCTGATGGAAGCGGGATGTTAACAAAAGTGGGTTTTGGTATTAATGAAGTTGATGCTAATTTTGAAAAATATAAGAGAGAGCTATTGGATGTTTATAAAAAAAATCTTACACGATCTTCTAAATTATTTTCTGATATTAAAGAATTAATTACTCAGATCAAAATATTAGGCATTGACTATGGAATTGTTACAAACAAACCATATGAATATGCCTCACCATTAATAAATCACTTTAAAGAATTTAAAGAATGCAAGATTCTTATATGCCCCGACCATTTAACGAAAGCCAAACCAAGCCCAGAAGGGATACTTTTGGCATGCAGTAAATTGGATATAGAGCCGAAGCATACGTGTTATGTGGGCGATCATATTGTTGATATAGACGCAGCGCTAGCTGCAGATATACCTATTGTATCCTGTAGCTATGGTTATGGAGACTTGCCCGATAAAACTAATGCTAATGAGCTTAGGATTGATAATCCGCGCAGCTTAATTGAATGCTTGAAAAATAAAGATGTCTAAATTATCAAATAAAAATATTCTTATTACAGGCTCTACTAAGGGTATAGGTAAGGAAATCTCATTAGGAATTAGTGCAAAAGGAGCAAATGTAATTTTGTTAGGAAGAAATTCTGAAGAACTTGAGAAGCTTTACGACCACATAAGCAAAGAGTACAAAACATCTCCAATGATTATCGAGTGTGATTTAGAAAATTTAGATCAAAACCAAGCAAATGAAATTAATAATGAAATTTTAAAAGCCTATGGTAATTTAGATGCTGTTATTAATAATGCGTCCCTCCTTGGAAAGATGTCTGCTTTATCTGACTATGAGCTTGAGACATGGGACAGGATAATAAAAGTAAATCTAACAGCATCATTTTTATTAAGTAAATCTTTAATACCTGCGCTATTGAACTCAGATATGCCAAGAATAATATTTACGTCATCAGGTGTGGCCATTCAAGGGAGAGCATTTTGGGGTGCATATGCAATATCAAAGGCGGCAACAAAATCAATGGCAGAAATATTTAAAGAAGAGTTAGAAGGGACTTCAAATATAAAAGTATTTAATTTTGATCCAGGCGCTACAAGAACTTCTATGAGAGCATTTGCATATCCTGCAGAAGATCCTTCAACTCTAAAAAAACCAAAGGATTTGCTAAAGTGTTATGAGTGGTTACTATCAGAGGAGAGCTCTTCTTCTCAAGAACACTACTTTACATTTGATTCACTTAATTAATTTCACACCTGACCATAAATACAAACAAAGATAAGTTCGGAATGGAGAGTACAAATTTTGGATAAGTTCTGAATCTTTATCATGAAAAAAATATTTAAAACTTTTCTTGATTGCTAAATCTTCTGGGAGCCATACATCCTCATCGCAAATGTAAAACATTCTAATTATATTTAATGTCCAGGGACCTACACCTTTTAAACATAGAAATATTTCTTCTAATTCATTAACTGAACAATTTTTTAAGTATTTTTTTGAAATTTTATTATTAGAGAAATGATTAAAAATGCCCCAAATATATTCTTGCTTCATTTTTGAAAGGCCTAAATTCTGTAAATCTGCTTTTTTGAATAATTTTTTATTCAGAATTGGCTCAACTTTTTTCCATGTAGCTTGGGCAGCTTTGACAGAGACTTGTTGTCCGATAATTGTTTTTATAATAAAAAATTTAAGGGATAGTTTATTATTTATTCTTTGATTTAGCGTTGGAGGCTCAAAAGATTCTAAGTGAGCTAAAAATTTTTTGTGATTATTTAACTTTGCTATTTTTAAACAATACTTTAAAGCTTGCTTATCTTTTCTTTCCATACTGGGACAGTTCAGATATTTCTTTCTCAGATAACAGTTTAGTTTTGCCTTTTGTAAGCGTCGATGGTAAAAAAATTGGGCCAAATCTAGTTCTTTTCAACCTGCTAACTTCCATATCAAAATGATTAAATATTTTTCTTACTTCTCTATTTTTTCCACTAATCAAGCAAACAGAAAACCACTGATTTGATCCTGTTTTTTATCCCTCCAC
>CALJHI010000044.1 GCA_938075575.1 uncultured SAR86 cluster bacterium
CCCTCTCAGTATTTATCATTATGATAAATACTTATCGAGTTGACGAAGGTATTTAGATGGATCTTTTGGGGACCCTCCTTCTGCAATAACTGCATAATCATATAAAAAATCAACAAAGGAGTTGAATTGTTTGCCCTTAAGATCTTTTAGTTTTTTTAGAAGTTTATGGTTTAGATTTATTTCAAAAATAGGTTTGTAATCACCTAAATCTTGGCCAGATGCCTCCAGTATTTTTCTTAGCTGAAGACCTGGTTCATTGTTAGGAAGTCTTAGACAAGAGGCTGAATCAACCAATCGCGAACTTACCGCAACATCAGCTACCCTATCATCTAAAATTTTCTTTATTTTTTCAACAAATCCTTTATCAGAATCTGAAACTTCTGGCTTATCTTCACTACTATCAATATCTTTGGCAACATTAACAAGCTCTTTTCCCTTATATTCCATAAGGCTTGCCATCAACCATTCATCTATTCTGTCTGTAAGCAATAATACTTCTTTATTCTGAGCTTTTAAGCCCTCGATATGAGGGGAGTTTATTGCTGCCTCAAAAGTATCGGCAACACAGTAAAAGATTTTGTCTTGAGACTCATCAGCTCTCTCAAGATAGGTATCAAAATCAACATCTTTTTCAATGCTATTATTTTCAGTACTTGAAAAAAGCATTAAGCTAGCGATCAATTCTTTATTTTCTAAGTCTTCGGCTGGGCCTTCTTTCAATACAAGACCATATTCAATCCAGAATTTTTTATAATTTTCAAAATCATCTTTTTTAAGCTTATTTAAACTATCAATTATGCGCTTTGTTACGCCCTTTCTTATTGTATCTACAAGATGATGATCTTGAAGAATTTCCCTTGAGACATTTAACGGAAGATCACTGGTATCTATAATACCTCTGACAAACCTTAAATAAAGAGGTAAAAAGTGGCTGGCATCGTCCATTATAAAAACCCTTTGAATGTATAGCTTGACGCCTCTAGGCGATTCTCTATTCCAAAGATCAAAAGGTGGTTTATTTGGGATATACAAAAGATTTGAATATTCATTTTTACCTTCTACTTTGTTATGAATCCACATCAATGGATCATCTTGATCGAATGAGATAAATTTATAGAAATCTTTATACTCCTGATCCTTAATAGATCTCTTAGGTTTTAACCAAAGCGCCTCTGCCTCGTTGACTCTTTGTGGATCAGCATCATTGTCGATAATATTAAGAGGAAAGTTAATATATTGTGAGTATTTTTCTAACAGAAACCTTACTCTGCCTGACTCAGAAAATTCTTTTGATTCTTCATTTAAATATATTATTACGTCTGTGCCATTGGTTTCTTTTTCAATTTCTTTTAGCTTATATTTCTCTTCACCAGTACTTTCCCACATAACTCCTTTATCAGATTGGTTATGAACAGATTTCGAGCAAACTTGAACTTTGTCAGCAACCATGAAAACAGAATAGAACCCAACTCCAAACTGACCGATAAGATTAGAATCTTTCTTTTTATCACCACTTATATTTTCAAGGAAGTTTGCAGTTCCAGACCTTGCTATGGTTCCAATATTTTTAACAATTTCATCTTCATCCATACCAATGCCATTATCAGAAATAATTATCTGGTTTTCTTCTGAATTTACTCTTATGTTAATTCTTAGATCTTTATTTAATTTTGAAAGATTTTGATCTTCTACAGATTCGAATCTAAGTTTATCAAGAGCATCAGATGCATTTGATACGAGCTCTCTAATAAATATCTCTTTATTGGAATAAAGTGAATGTATCATTAGCTTTAATAGCTGCTTAGTTTCAGTTTGAAAGATTCTTGTTTTTGTTTTTGACATTTTTTTATCCTTAATAAGTTCTAGTTATGAACTTTTATTAATAATTCAACCTTAGAGAGATTATGTATTTATGATTCTTATGATCTGGGTAAGTGATATTAATAAGATAAATATAGTGTTTGCAACACTTAAATTATGCATCCATCTAAACAAATTATCCCAACCCCGATCTCTAGCAAAATTTGTTACAGGTATGATTGCGTAGCCTATAAATGCCAGACACGAGATAGATATTGATATATATAAATCTAATGCTTCAAACCATAAGTAAGAGATCAAACTCGATATAAGTGATATGAGTAAAAGAAGTAAATAATATCTAGGAAATATTTTTCTTAGGAATTTCGATGCGCTTTCATCATCTAAAACTTTAAAAACAACTGGTGCAGTTAGTAGAACTTGGGCAAATATAATCCCCAGAACCAATGAGTAACATAAGATTAAAAGACTTAAGACTACTATATTCATATTAAAATGGCGGTCCGACGGGGAATCGAACCCCGAACACCGCCGTGACAGGGCGGAATTATAACCGTTTAACTACCGGACCACTTTATGAGTGAATAATATATATTTATAAATATAAGTTCAACTCAAATGGTGGGTGATGACAGGTTCGAACTGCCGACCCTCTCGGTGTAAACGAGATGCTCTACCAAACTGAGCTAATCACCCCACTTTACTCAAAACATCCTAATGAATGTTTAAGATATAGAGCATTATAGAAAGCTTATTTATTTTGTCTATTGTTTTTTTGTATCAGTTGTTCTAATTCAAATATTCTTAAAGATTAGACTTTTGAGATATTTAGGCGAGCTAAATAAATACCGAAAAAAGCTATTCCAACAAACATTAGCTGGCTAAAATTCAAAAGCTCATCAAAGATCAATGCTGCTAAAATTGTAGCAGTCAAAGGTTGAAGAAGAAGCCCAATTGAACCATCTGATGCTGAAATATTTGAAATACCATGAGTGATTAAAAATTGACCGCCAAATTGACATAAAACTGCTAGCAGCATTAGGTTTATCCATTCAAAAGAAGAGGATGGCAAAGATGGAGGAGATTCAATTAATGCAAATGGAAGAGAGAATAAGCAACAGAAAAGTGTTGTATAAAAAATAATATTGATTGAATCTTCTTTTCCTAGTCTAGAGATAACGAATAAGTAGATTGCATAAAAGAATGCTGCCAAAAGACACATTAAATCGCCTAGAATCTTTCCATTGGAATAATTACTTGAAAAATAAATAAGTCCGGATATGCCTATATAAGTAATAATAAATGAGATTAGAAATCCTTGGGTAAGGCCTTCTTTGAAAACGGCATAAGATAGTAATGCTACAAAGATTGGAGCAGAATTAATTATTATAGTTGCATTAGATATTGAGGTTATACCCATGCTCCAATGCCATAAAATTAAATCAATAGTAAATCCTGCAGAGGCTAGTGCGGTAAAAAAGATAGTCTTTTTGTTCTTAACTTTGAATGATATTTTTTTATTTAAAATTAAATTAAGTAAAATTAAAAACGGTAAAGTGAATAACATCCTGTAAAAGAGGATCCATGATGGTGTCATCTCACTCCATTTTACAAAGATAGGAGCAAATCCAATAAGAGTCGCACCAAACGCTAAAATTAAAAAATAATTAGCTCGGTTTTTATTTAATAGCATAAAGTATAATCATTTTTATGAATGCAGACATTTTAGAACAGAAAAAAGAAATTATCTCAGTTGG